>JAGQVA010000229.1:0-3390 GCA_020438265.1 Bacteroidota bacterium | reverse complement strand
GCTAAATGAAATCAGAATATGTCTTTGCTGGTGAAGTTGCAACGATATACGGAAATTTCTTTTACGAACCGCTCACTGTAACCTTTTCCGGAGGGGTAGAAGGTACCGTTTTACCTGCTGAAGATGAAGATGGGACAGTTATTAAGGTTGTGGTTCCTGATGGAGCTGAAAAAGGGCCCATTACAGTTACTACAAATTTTGGATCGGAAGAATCAGACTTTTGGTTTAGAGACGACAGAAATATCATCATCAGTAGTGATCCATTTACGGGCTGGTGGAACGCCAGCTATGTGGTTGTGCCGGATTCAGTAGGTATTGGAGATCCTCCTGCGATCAATGGAAACTACATCAGAATTACCAAAGTGATTGGTGCCTGGGAATGGACTGAGGTAGCCGGAGGCCCGTCTGATGCGATGGGAGACATATCCAAAAACTTCCCCGCAGATGCAATTCTGAATCCAGAAAATTATAATGTAAAGTTCGAGATTAATACGCTCAAACCTTATAATAATAATATCATCAGACTGAATATTGGATTACAGAGTGAAACAAATGACGCATACTATTGGCGACCACCTTACGATAGTCAGGGAAATTGGGAAACGGTTGTCATCCCATTAGATGAAATTTTCAGGGCCTATGAAGAGGTAGGAATAACGCCTACTGTCAACCCTAATGGCTATTGGACCAGGCTCATGATATTTGATGGGAATGAACTGGATTGTGACATTGCCTTTGACAATTTCCGAGTTGTACCCAAGATACTGAACTGATTATTAACCTAAAGAAATGAAGCTAATGTCAAAATATATTCATAGTAAGCTAAATCCCATTTTAGCGCTGAGCATCCTGATGCTTTTTGCCATGTCGTGCAAAAAGACTGTTGAACCGGTATCCACGGAAGTCCAGATACTTAGTTTCGGGCCTACCGGAATCCAGCATGGTGAGACGATGGTTATCATAGGGAGAAATTTGCTGGATGTAAATGCGGTTGTATTTACGCCCGGATTAGAGATTAATAGTGCGGACTTTGAATCTCAGACAGATGATCTGATTGAGGTCATTGTTCCCATGGCTGCGGAAAAAGGAAAAATCAAATTGATTACTGCCGACGGCGAAATAGAGTCTAAAACAGAAATTGATTTTGAAGTACTGTTTTCTATTACTGATATTACCGCAGAGGCCAGACCGGAGGACAATATTACGATTCGGGGAGAATTCCTGAACTGGATTGAGTCTGTTACTTTTTTCAAAGGAAATGTCGTTGACTCCTTTGTCAGTCAATCTGATACGGAAATCGTGCTTACTGTTCCTAAAGAAGCCAAAACAGGTCCTCTGATTATTGCTGGCAGAGGTACTGAGCCTGTCTTTTTTGAAACCGAGACCGACTTTATCGTTACCCTCCCTGTCGTTACCGGAATGACGCCCCTTAGTATCAGACATACAGATGTATTGACAATCAGTGGTACGAATCTGGATTTAACCAGGGAAATTGTATTTCCGGATGGATCTGTTGTTTCGGATTTTGAAAAGATAACAGAGTCTTCCATTGAGGTAAAAGTTCCCGCAACGTCTCTGGACGGGACTCTTACTTTAGTGGTTCATTCTTTGGAAGAAATCGTAACCGCAGAGGCTATTTCCATCATTCTGCCTTCCATTACAGAGCTTAATCCGACTCCTGTTCCCGCCGGATCGGAACTGACAATTACAGGTGCCAATCTGGATCTGGTACAATCCATCGCTTTTCCAGGTGTACCTGATCTGGTATCAGATTTTAACAATCAGGCTCCAACAGAAATTAAGGTGACAGTTCCTGATAGCGCTATTTCCGGGTTGATGAAATTTACAACAATTCATGGTTTTGTTGTAAATACTGACATTGAATTAAAATTGCCCGGTGGCGGGCCTACTCCATTAACATATACTTTCTTTGGAGATAATTTTGAAAATGGCTGGCAAGACTGGAGCTGGGGAGGTACGGTTGAAGCACCAAGTAATGAAGTTGTTTTCAATGGTACAGCAGCCATTAAAAAAACTTATGATGGAAGCTGGGATGGATTTTCTTTTGGTGGTTCCAGTGTTAATGTTTCTTCATATACCAATATGGTGGTTTATGTATATGGGGGAACAGGAACAGGTGGACAAGTTGTCCAAATGGTTCTGAATGAAATCTGGGGTTCTCCGGTAGGCATAATGACGGTTACTGAAGGACAATGGACAGAATTTTCATTCCCTGTAAGTGATCTGGTTACAAATTCCGGAGCTGGTTATGACTGGACTCGTATAATATTTCAGGGTCAAGGGAATACAGGAGATATTTATTTTGATTTTGTAGGCTTTAGATAATATGCCATAAAAAAAAAGAAGGGCCGCAAAATTTTGCAGCCCTTCTTTTTTTTGTAGATATGCGTGTTCTTTATCTCACCAGAATTACCTCTCCACTTTGTTTGACTCGATTTCCGGAGCGTTGATCCAGATAAGTAAGATTCCAGGTATAATGGCCGGAAGGGAGGGGATTTCCGTTATAGGAGCCGTCCCAGGTTTCGGCGTTATTCCGGGTTTCAAAGATGAGCTTATCAGAAGCATCAAACACCCTCAAAGTAAAGACCTCAATCGGACATTCAGACTCCACCTTCAGGTAATCATTGATTCCATCTCCGTTTGGCGAAATCGCCATAGGAATATAGGCGTTGCAGGAAGTATTTCCGGTATCAGGTGGCTCATTTTGAGCCTGGATGGTAATGGAATTAAAGACACAAAGAACTACTACTAACAAAGAAAGAAATCTATTCATTATTCTAATGCGTGTACAAGCGTTAACTGACTGTACAAAAATACGGAGAAAAACAGGCGTTGGTCTCCTTGTCTCCGTGAATGGCAAAAATCCCCGCGCGAATGTTTATAATTGAATGTTTATTGAAATAATATGCTTTTCAATCCGGAAAAGATTTTGATTTTGTACCTTTGCAGATCAAAGTAGGATTGGAATGAAAGTAACCAATTGGGGAAAATATCCTGTCATCGAAAAACCGGAGGTCAGCTACCACCAGGGCATGTCTCTGAATGGTTCGCGCTGGATTGCCCGGGGAATGGGACGATGTTACGGAGATGCTTCCCTGGGAGATAAAATGCTTTCGAGTCTGAAGCTCAACCGGCTGATTGATTTTGATGAAAAAAAGGGGATTTTGACTTGTGAGGCCGGGGTTACCTTTGAGGATATTCTGGAGGTTTTTGTTCCGCGAGGTTGGTTTCCTTATATCACACCCGGAACCAAATTTGTGACCATGGGAGGTGCACTGGCTGCGGATGTGCACGGCAAAAATCACCATAAAGAAGGTTCTTTTTCTGACTATGTCCTCAGCTTTACGTTGATGACTGCCAGTGGGGAAA
>JAGQVA010000021.1 GCA_020438265.1 Bacteroidota bacterium | reverse complement strand
CAGGCAGGCGTGGATGTATTGGCGACAGATCGTTTGGGAAAGCTGTCTTTGACCAGAGAGGGCTGTAAACTGCGGGACCGAATGGTTATGAATATTTGCCGGAAAAGAAATATCCCCCTCGCAGTTTCAATTGGAGGGGGATATTCAGTTCGTCTTTTAGATACTGTTGAAGCTCATACCAACACGTTTCGTGTAGCAAGGGAGCTTTTCTAGATTCTCAGAAAGTCAAAATTTAATACCAGTCCGGTTGAAGGTCTGAAAGTAAAATTCTCAAAATCACGGCCAAGCATGACCGTACCATTTGTCACCCATTTGAGAGATTTACCCAGTTTGATGCCTAATCCGGCGGTAGCTGTATAATAATTCAAAGATTGCAGTTCTTCCTTGGAATCAACAAAATTCAGGGTTCCCATTCCACCACTCAGGCGGAACCAGTTTCTCAGCAATAATCCTGCTTCCCATTCTCTTATCTCCAGGGTTGTTGGATTTTCAGATAAAACAAAGTCTAGTTCCTGTGAGCGGAAAATCGAATTGACTGATTGGGGTGTCTGGAATCCATAAGTTCCCCAAACCCCAACAACGTTGGGACGCCGCCGGTTTTCGACATCAAAGCGAATCCCGAAAAAGCCCTGTGCCTGACCACTTAACAGATCACGGTTAAATTCACTGGGTACCTGATCAGAAATCTGTCCCCAGGCATAATTTCCACCTCCTCCAATCTGGAGAGTCAACCGGTCGTATCTTTTACGTTTTTCTTTTTCCTTGTGATTGTCATGTTGATTGCGGTCGCGATCCCGGTTTCGGTCGCGGTCCTGCAGATAACGAATCGTCTGATCCCGGTCATTCCGCCATTGCCCGGAATTGGAACGGGTAACAATTCGGACCGTCGGAGAGCGTTGGATAACGACAGTGGAAGCTTTGTTTTTGGAACAGGAGGATTGTGCAGATGCCCAGGAAATTGCACCTGCTAATAGGGTAAGTAAAAGGATTTTTCTCATAGCAACAATAGATATGGGGTAGTACTATACAGATAATGACAGGAAGTACTTTTACTCGTTGCACGAGTTGATGAATATTTCCTCAACTTTTTTGCTTTTCTGTATCGTTTTATAGAAATCTTTGAAATACTTGAGTGTTTCTTTGACCGTTTCTTCACTCAGGTATAGAGAATTCTCATACAGGGCAAAAATCTCATCTTTTTTGGCTTCATATAAATCAAAAGCCTGTTGAAATTCTTCCTCAGTACGGCAAAGAGGGAGAAATCTCTGGCGTTCATAATAAGCCGCCTTTTTACTCGAAGTAAGCTTGGTATAGGATGCATCGACAATACCTGCCCAATCAAAATCGTAGGGAACAACGATGGGTTTTCCATCCTGATTGGTGATGACCTTCAGGTTTTGTCTTACATTCAGCCCAAAATCCTTATTGGCGATCATAAAATTGAATATATGAGTAATGGTGAGTAAATCCCGATCTACATCGTTATTGCCAAGACTGATACTTTCGTCAAGAGGTGCCCCGTTATTTCTGGCTGCCATATCGTTTTCATCCTCAATAAAAAAAGCATAACTTTCTTCATCAGGAAGAGATTCTTCTGTATCTATATACCGAATTTTTGCCAGCCGCACCTTAAAACTTTTGTCTGTAAGTAAATTATATACTTTGTAGAGATAGTATTCCCGGAGTATGTATTCCTGATCCTGACAATGAGTAACGACTTTCAGTTTGTGCTGACCTTCAAACAAAGGAGGATGATCCTCTTTTTTAGGAAACTTCATCCTGATTGGAGGAAAATAACAAACCAGTTTATCCCGGCGATATCTTCCACGGGCTTTAATCTCTACCTGTGTAGATTGTATTTTACCTTTCTCATCGGTATACGATAGTACAGCATCGTGATAGTCGGGATCACCGCCCCTGTCGTCGAGAAATGTCTGTAAATTGGTTTCCAGGGTAAATGAGAGTAAATTTTCGTCCTGGAAAAGGGGAGTAACCGGAGCCTGGGCAAAAGAAATCGTAACCAGACAAACCCAGGTCCATAATAAAGCGTAGCATTTTTTCATTACAAATGATAGTTTCGGGCAATATACCAAACCTCAATTCAAATCCCCACATAGATTATTGAAAAATTAACCAGGGTTTGTTATCTTTTGAGTTATCACAATGAGCGCTTTTATTCAGTTAACTGCATATTTATGTGACAACAGATTTGGCTAAAAATGGTTTTCTTACTACGCCTGATGTGTTGTCGAAAAGAGGCTACTGATATATGAAAAAAACGTATTTTCTGACTATGATATTCATGATCCTTATGGGGGTCAAACCATTCCTGTTAGAAGCTAAACCTTCCGGGTTTGCCTTTCGGTATCCGGTCAAATCAGTGAGAATTCCGGTTGAAATTCAAAACAATATTGTTTTGGTGCCCCTAAGGATTAATAATTCATTTGAAATGAATTTTATTCTTGATACGGGTGTGAGAACGACCATTCTTACAGAAACCGTGGTTGCCAGTTTTCTTGGACTGGATACCCTGACAACCGTGAAGGTGAGAGGATTGGGAGAAGGAGGTGCCATTGACGCCGGACTTGCCACAAATGTTTCCATCACAATGCCCGGGATTGTCGGAACAGGGCAGAGGCTGATTGTGTTACCAGAAGGGGTAATCTCTTATTCAGGACTTTTTGGAAAGCCCGTGTATGGAATTATTGGATATGAAGTTTTTCGTCAATTTGTGGTAGAGATCAACTATACACAAAAATTCATCAGGCTGCACGATCCCTTTAAATTTAAGCCAAAAAAGAAAAGTGTCTCTTTGCCGATCAGCATACAAAAGTCCAAACCTTATGTGGAAGCAACTTTGATTGATTACCATGGAGAAAAAATTAAATCAGATTGGTTAATTGATACAGGAGCCAGTCAGGCGATTTCTCTTTTTACTGAAGATTTATCTGCTCCTGAAAAATCAATTGATGCCTTTCTCGGAATGGGACTGAGTGGAGGAGTCTATGGAAAATTAGGCCGTGTACAGGCATTTTCACTAGGCGAATTCACTTTTGAGGATGTGATAACAGGGTTTCCGGATACTGCATCCCTGAACATTTTAGCAGAATCTAATGTATGGTATGGAAATTTAGGAGCTGAAATTATCTCGCGTTTTCATGTGGTGTTTGATTATCCCAGGGCGAGCATTTATTTAAGGAAAAACAGCAATTTCAGAAAAGATTTCCGGTATAATATAAGCGGGATAGAATTATTGACCTCGGGCGAAGATTTCGATAAATATGTCGTCAGTTATGTCAGACCAGATTCTCCGGCTGAAGAAGCAGATGTTCAAATCAATGATGAGATATTGAGCATTAATGGAATCGATGTTGAAAAGTTGAATATTGATGAATTATACGGCACTTTGGGGTACAAAAACCGAAAAGTCATTACCTTGCGGCTCAAAAGAGATGGAGAGGCTTTCAGAGTCAGATTCCGCCTTATCTCGGAAATTTAGTGTATATGAAAAATCTTTGTGTGTTTTGTGGCTCAAATGCCGGAGCCGATCCCATTTATACCCAGGCGGCTCAGGAATTAGGTAAACTCATGGCTGAACGGGATATGACGTTGGTGTATGGAGGAGGAAATGTGGGCTTAATGGGAGTCATTGCTGACGAATGCCTAAATCACGGCGGAAAAGTTATTGGTGTAATTCCGAATTTTTTACAAGACAAAGAGGTGGGACATGATGGTCTGACCAAAATGATTGTCGTGAAAACCATGCATGAACGCAAACAAATTATGGCTGATTTGTCAGACGGGTTTGTAGCGATGCCTGGCGGGTTTGGTACCATGGATGAATTGTGTGAAATCCTTACCTGGAGCCAATTGGGACTACATTCCAACCCAATTGGTTTGCTGAATATCAATGGATATTATGATCATTTGAAGATATTGTTTGATCACATGGTGGATCAGCGATTTTTGCATCCGCAAAACAGAGCCACTGTACTTAGTCATTCGCAACCTGCTCAACTGCTGAGAATGATGGATCAGTATGAGCCACCAGATGTAGAAAAATGGTTGGACAGGGCGCAGGTATAAACCTGGTTTTTGGCTGTTAGCTATTGGCCTTTAGCTAAAAGCCAACATCCAAAAGCTAACAGCCACCTACTTCACCTTACTGGCCTGAATTTTTGAACCCCATTTAATAATGGCTTCTTCGAGATCCTGAAGCTTAAAGGGTTTGCTTATATAATCATCCATTCCTGCATTGAGATATTCTTCTCTGACTCCACTCATGGCATTGGCGGTCATGGCAATGATGATCGGTCGGTGGGTGGGGCCATACATCTCTATGATTTTTTTCGTGGCAGTCAGTCCGTCCATTTCCGGCATTTGGATATCCATGAAGATTAAATCTACAGGATTTCGGTTAAGAGCATCGAGTACTTCAAGTCCGTCAGCAACAATCTGAATGCTAAAGCCCATTTTTTCCAAAATGCCTTCAATCACGGTCTGATTGATCATATTGTCCTCAGCGACAAGGATTTTCAGTGGGAATCTTTCTCCCAGAGATTCATTAAAGGAGTAAAATTTCTCGTTTTGACTTTTCTTTACCTTAAACTCGGCTTCTCTATCAACCCGGGTAGTAATGAAAAAATGAAATGTGGAACCTTTACCAATTTCACTTTCTACCCTGATCCCTCCTTCCATCAGTTCAAGAAGTTTTTTTGTAATAGCAAGACCCAGACCTACCCCGCCAAACTTCCTTGAAACAGAGTTATCTACCTGCTGAAAAGACTCAAATATGGAGAGTTTCTTTTCATTTGGAATCCCAATTCCGGTATCTTCAACCTCAAAATCCAGGACAATCGGATCTTCATGTTTGAGAGGGGACGAAGAAGGATGATGGGGTTTACATCTGATCTGAATATAACCTGTATGTGTAAATTTCAGCGCATTGCTAATCAGATTAACCAAAACCTGACGGAGACGGGTTGGATCGCATCTGATGAATCGGGGAACTGACGGATCGATTCGGTAATCGAGTTTGATTCCTTTCTTTTGCGCATTATTCAGGAATAAGGCCATTACCTCATCCATGAGCTCTACAATGGATAAACTTCTGATTTCCAGTTCGAGTTTCCCCGCTTCCACTCTGGAGTAATCAAGAATGTCGTTTAGAATAGAAAGGAGATTATTGCTACTTGTAGAAATGGTTTCAGCATACTCTCTTTGTTTGGTGTTTAGTCGTGTATTGAGAATCAGACTGGTCATACCGATGATTCCATTCATCGGAGTGCGAATTTCGTGGCTCATTGTCGCCAGAAAGTTTGATTTGGCTATGGAAGCGGCTTCTGCCAGTCTTTTTGCTTCTTCGAGACGCTGGTTAATTTTATGAAGCTGTTTGTTCTGAGTATTGATGACTTTATTCTGATTGGCCAACTGATCGTTGACTTTTTGTTTGATCTTGGTTTGCCTTAATAATACCAAAACCAGGATAATAATCAGGAAAAGCACTACACCCCCGGCATACATCTGAATTTTCCAGTTTTTTTCCCTTTCCTCTGCCAATTTTAATTCATTCTCTGCTGATTCCAGTTTATTTTGCTGCGTTACATTCAAATAGCGGTTTTCTAATTCCCGGATATCACGGGCTTTACTTGTTTTAAACAGAGAGTCGTTGAGACCAGTAAAGAGCTGATAATATTTAAGTGCTTGCTGGAGATTTTCCGAATCGACATAAATATCGGTGAGAAGTTTGTAAGTACTTCGGCGAAACGTATCCAGAGGAATTTGTGAAGATAAACGGAGACATATTTCGAGTGCATCAATAGCGTCTTCATACTCTCCCAATTTGTAATAAGTAAGCCCAATATCATACATGGTGCTCACATTGGTGTCTCCCAGTGCCGTTTGATTTTTTAAAGACTCATTATAGTGAACCAGAGCTCTTTCATAATCTTCTTCAGCCATATAGGTATCACCAATATTGGAAAGGGTTTCCGCACGGGCATCCCTGTCAGGAAGATCGTCCCTGGTAATCAGCGCCGGGTCAAAATAATCGATTCGCGCCTTTCGGGCACTATCCATCGCCAGATATACAAGTCCAATGCTATTGAGAATATCGGCTTCTTCTTCCTTGTTTCTCTGTAAAAGCTGTATGTTAAGTGCCCAGTTATAATATTCGAGCGAACGCTGATACCTTTTTTCCAGATAATAAATGCGGGCAATATGATTGAGAGATTGGGGAATCCCTACACTGTCTTTAATGGCTTCATGGTAACTAAAAGCTTTTCTGTATAAGGTTTGGGCATTGTCAAACTGATTGAGTTTTTCATACATCAGCCCAATTTTGTTAATCGCTTCGGCAATCTGACGGGGATCGCTTTCTGCTTCAGCAATTTGTCTTGACTTTTGAAAAAAGGGTATGGCTGCTTCAAATTTTCCTGTAACCCAGCAAATCTCCTGAATTTCCTTAAGGGTGGATTTAATTTTTGCCGTTTGCCCAAATCGTTCGCGGATATCCAGCGCCTCTTTATAATGCTTCAACGCATCATCGTACATCCCCCAAATTTTATAGACATTTCCCAGGTCCTGTTTGGCGTCTCCCAATAAATCAGCGTCTTCCAAATCTTCAGCGAGTTTCAAAGCCTGATTACCATAACTCAATGCTTCTTCTCTTTGTCCATCCCTGGCGGTGAGGTAAATTAATTGGCTGAGAATTTCCGGTTGATGGGGCAAAGCGGCTTTTTCCAGTTCATTCTTGAGGCTGTCAATCGTATCGGAATTACTGCCAATACCGGGCAGGCTGAATGACATCAGGAGAAAGAATGTATATAAAATTTTGATCCTAAGGCTTTTACGCATACCCGATAAGTAAAAATATACTTGATAGTTGCACAAGTTGTGCCTCTTTTAGCTTTTTGCTAATATAACCTAAATTAGAAAATATAACGGTACGAATAAAAGCAAAATTGCCAGACTCCATACAAGCCAGGCAATTTCGCCACATAACTTAATATTGCTATTAGCAATTGGCCTTTAGCTTTTAGACAAATTTTGCCAGGAAATAAGTCTTTTGAATCATAACATGGACTTACCAATGGCCAAAAGCTAAAAGCTACTATTTATTCCTCAACAATTGCATTGGGATTTTTAATTTTGGCATCTGTATCCAGGCCTGAAAGAACCTCAATATAAATCCCGTCTGATAACCCGGTTTCTACAGGAACTTTCTCAAATCTTTGAAAAATTCGCTCAACTTCTACATAAGGTTTATTATCCTCAAAAATGAGCAGACTTTCAGAAATAGCTAATACACTGTCTTTTCTTTCAAGGACAATATCAGCATTAGCGCTGTATCCGGCTCTGATAAACTGATTTTCTTTTAGCTGAACGGCAGCTCTGATTTCAAATTGGATGGCTCCATTTTCTGCTACTCCCTTGGGGGAAATATGCTCCAGTTTTGCGTGGAACTTTTCTTCCTCAATCGCTCCGATAGTAAGCAAAAGATCCATTCCCTCGCTGATTTTCCCAACTTCTGACTCATCGACTTTTCCCTCAAAGATCATTTCGTCCATGTTGGCGATCACAGCAATGGTTGTCCCATCATTAAAAGTGTTGGCTTCAATCACAGAGTTACCTTCTTCTACAGGCACATCGAGCACCATTCCACTGATGGTTGCGCGGATGTTTGTATTGGAGGAATTGCCTGATCTCTGTGTAGCTCCTTCCCGGATCAGTTCGAGGTTGTCCTTGGCAGCTGCCATTTCTTCTTTGGCATTATCATACGTCAATTCAAACTGCTGATAGACTGCGGCGGCGATTACCCCTTCTTCAGCCAGTTTTTTATTTCTTTCATAATCACGGCGGGCATTTTTAAGGCTGATTTCTGCTCTTTTTACCCGGCTTTCCGCATTATTGAGCGTGACCATATTGGGGATGATCCGCACCGTTGCGATAAGGTCTCCGGTTTTTACAACGTCTCCGGGCTCTACATAAATGGCTTTTACAAGTCCCGAAACCTGGGGTTTGATTTCAATTTCCTTGCGGGGAACCACCGAACCCGTTGCTACCGTTTTATTGATGATATCGCGGTAAGCCGGACTTTCCGTTTTGTAAACAATGGGTTTTTCCTGGTTTTTATTATAAAGGAAAAAACCTGTCCAGATGAATAAGCCTACCAGGCCTCCAACCAATAGGGTTGGTACTAAAATCCGTCTCATATTTATTCAATTCTATTAGTCATGTAATTTCAAAACTATTCTGCCCTCAGGGCATCAACCGGGCTGATTGACAGCGCTCGCCGGGCTGGAATCAATCCGGCAAAAACACCACCTATCACCAGGATTATCAGTGCATTAATAATTAATTGTACATCTACCGAAGGACTCTGGAAAAAACCGGTTTCTATTTCGGATGCTTCCATGAAATAGTTGACCAGTTCCAGCACTCCCACACCGCATACCATTCCCAGATATCCAGCCAGAGAGGTCAGGATTACCGCTTCCCAGACAATTAAACCAACGATAGAAAGCGGTTTTGCTCCCACAGCTCTTCTTACGCCAATTTCTTTGGTTCGCTCTTTCACGATAATCAGCATGATATTACTCACTCCAATCACTCCGGCAACCAGGGTAAGAATTCCCACAAACCAGGAAATCAGTTTAATACCTTTCATCAGGTTGACAAACTGCATAAACCGCTCTTCCAGGTTAAAATGCCCAAAGGCTCTTCGATCTTCAGGAGCTATTTTATGGCGTGTTTGCAATAAGCTGATGACTTTTTCTTCTACTTCAGATACAGGAATATTATCCTGGGAAGTAATGGCAAACCAACTGACGCGGTTTCCATAATTAAAAGCTCTTTGAAAAGTTGTAAAGGGTGTATAAATTTTTTGAGCGAGTCTTTCACCTCTTCCACCAGCTTCTCTGACATCGAAGACTCCCACGACCTGAAAATAGACCCCATTGATGTGAATATATTCTCCAATAGGATTTTCTTCCGGTTCAAAAAGGATTTCTTTTACCCTTGGGCCAATGACAGCTACTTTTCGGCTATTCTCAATATCAAAAGGATTGAGAAAACGTCCTTCTGTGATCATCGGGCCTTCTACGTGAATGATGTCCGGCATATCACCTGAGACTTCAAATCCTCCGGATTTTACTCCCCGGGTTACATTATTACCTCCCTGCCATCCTCCCAGCTGATTGCGTGGTGCAATAATATCTGCTTCAGGTATTCCTCTTTTCAGGGCTTCCCAATCCTGCGTATTCATCTGAATAAAACGACTGGGGGGCAAACCTTTATAAGCAATGCTGGTTCTTTGTGCCCATAAGTACAAACTATTGGTTGCAGTACCTTCAAAGCCAGACTGAGCGCCTTTTTCCAACCCATTGCCTGCACCCATGATAACCACCAGCATAAATATGCCCCAAAAAACCCCGAACGCTGTGAGGGCTGTCCGGAAGGGATTCTTGGATAAAGAATGAAATATTTCCTGCCACTTATCTATATCAAACATATTTTTTCAGGTTTCTGTCTCAAATTATTGGTCCCTCAATGCTTCAATAGGTCTGATTCTGGCTGCTTTTAATGAAGGAATTAACCCTGCAATAGCTCCCGCCACGACCAAAAGGATTGTCGCCTGAATGGCAATACTCAGATCAATTTCCGGGTTGGCGAAGAATGGGGTATCTGATGGAATGTTAGCCGAAACCAGTTCCAATAATCCCACGCCTCCTAATAATCCCAGGTATCCCGCCAGGGAAGTAATAAAAATGGATTCCTGGATAATAAGCCCTACAATGGAACCGGGAGTTGCTCCGATTGCTTTTCTGATTCCAATTTCCCGCGTTCTTTCTTTGACCAGAATCATCATGATATTTCCCACACCAACTACTCCGGCCAGAATAGTTCCGATACCAATTACCCAAATGAAGATTTTTATCCCCAGAATAGTTCCTGCTACCTGTTGAAATCGCTCAATGCTATTAACAATAAATGATGCTTTGGGATCATCGACGTCATAGTTATGGCGCTGAGCCATCAGTTCCTTAATTTCATCAGCAATTTTGATACTCTCCTCAAGGTCTGCGTCCCCAACTGTCAGCAGAATCCGGTTAATCCGGTTAGCTCCGTTGAAAATGCGTTGAGCTGTAGTAATGGGTAAATAAAGAATTTCTGTTTCCCCTTCCTGGCCTTCATCTTCAAATACACCTACTACCTTGAAGGCTATTCCATTGATATTGATGTATTTTCCTATGGGATCTTCATGGTGAAAAAGGGCTTCTTTGACTGTAATACCAATAGAAGTTACTTTTCGGAATTTTTCCAGATCCATTTCATTGATAAAACGCCCCTGTTTGATCAGCGTCTTTTCCAGGTATTGGTGGTCGGGATGAACGGATCTGACCGAAAAGGAACCATATTCATTGCCATAGGAAATATTCACCGATACATTAATATTGAACCTTGCAGTGATGTACTCCACTCCGTCTACCTGATTTTTTACCGCTTCAAAATCTTCATTGGTAAACTGGATTCTTCGTCCTGGCTGCAATCCTTTATAAGGAAGACTGGTCTGGCCGCTGTTGATAAATATGCTGTTAATGGCATCATCCTTAAACATATTCAGTACTCCGTTGCGAAGTCCGTTTCCGGCTCCAAGAAGGATCACCAGCATAAAAATTCCCCAGGCCACACTAAAAGCAGTCAGAAAGGTCCTCAACTTATTTTTTGCAATAGTTGAAAATATTTCCTGCCACTTATCTATATCAAACATTTAGGTTTCGGGATTATATGGTTGAAATGGTTGAAATCCAGAATTATCTGGCATTGATTATATTTTTTTCAATTTGTCCGTCTTTCAGGCGAATGACTCTATTGGTCATGTCTGCGATATCATTTTCGTGGGTAACAATCACTACTGTAATACCGGAAGCATTAATTTCCTTCAGTAAATCCATGACTTCATAAGAGGTTTTAGAGTCCAGTGCTCCGGTAGGTTCATCCGCCAGAATCAGTTTGGGCTGCGAAATTAATGCCCGGGCAATGGCAACCCTTTGTTTTTGTCCTCCTGAGAGTTCATTCGGCATGTGCTCCGCCCATTCCCTTAATCCTACCCGATCAAGATATTCCAGGGCCAGTTTATTTCGTTTAGATCTGCTTACATTCTGGTAATAAAGAGGGAGCGCCACATTTTCCATGGCGTTTTTGAAAGAGATCAGATTAAATGACTGGAAAACGAAACCAATAAATTTGTTGCGGTAAACAGCAGCTTTGGTTTCTGAAAGGTCCTTAATCAGGGTATCATTGAGCCAGTATTCGCCACTATCATAATTGTCCAGAATACCGATTATATTTAATAGCGTGGATTTTCCTGATCCGGATGAACCCATAATGGAAACGAGTTCACCTTCTTCAATTTTAAGATCAATTCCCTTTAAGACGTGTAGTGAGTTCCTGCCAATCTGGTAGGATTTATTTATCTGGGAAAGGGTAAGCATATCAGTCAGTTTCTAACGTTTGATTATATCCTTGCAAAAATACGGATTTGCCTTATGGTACAGTTTACCATTTGCAGAGAGAATACAATCATTGGTCGATAATAAGACTGGTTTATTACTCGTCTTTGCGGAATCTTTTCAGTGAGCCTTCATCAAATCCCCATTCAGGTGTACGAAGGTAACCTTTACGAGCAATATACCAGGGACTCATTCCCGAATTGTTGGGGTTGTTGAGAATATGCATTTCCTGGGCAGGCATATAACTCTGAGCCAGTAAAAAAGCCGTTTCTCCGGTCTTCTGATTTTTGGCAATATCAACGACAATGACTGCATGTCCTGGAAACCCGCCGAATATGAAAACATCACCTGACTGCATATTGTTTGGATCGGATACGGATTCCATTTCTCGGCTCAGAGAATAGGTTCCGGCATAGGTAAAAACTGTATTCATATATTTCCGGAAGGAAGCATAAGACTGGTCCGCCTGGGCAGATTTTGTCCAGGAAACTTTGTTTCCATTGATCCTGGGCCGGTAACCCTGACGCCATTTTTCATATTCGGCGCGATCTCCGCTGGTAAAGTTGAAATGTATAAATGGATACTCTCCGCAGGAATAATGGTACTCGGCTTTTAGCCTCATAACTGCGTCAGCGCATTGTTGTAAGTCCCGGTTTCCGGTATCGATGTCTATGACTGCAAAATGGGCAGACTGATTGCCTTTTAATTGTCCGTTGTACAGTTTTACTGAAGGTTTGCCCGGCTTGAGTGGCAGGTTTCTCAGCCAGTTTCCGAAACTGTTTTCCGACTGTTCTATTCGGGAAAAACCTTCAGGAGGATGAATCCGGCTGACAATGGCCTGATCGTAATGATAAGATTCCAGCCAGCGATATGGATGGGTTTGTGAAAAAAGAAGAGGAGTTATGAGAAAAGAGAAAAAGGCGATAAGGCTAACTGAACGGATCATAAGAGAATTTTTGTTTAAATTGAAACTCTAAATGCTTAGAGTGACAACAATAGTTGTATAAATTAATTGTGTTCAAGTATTTATTTTCTGATTATAAACTTATAATGTAAATAAAGGGTAAAAAGTGGGTTTAAGACCCTGTTAAGGGTCAAATGTGGGTAGAACTGCGAGCATTTTCTCTTCTCTTCCCGATTTTTTCGCCGCTACGGCGAAAAAATCGGGGATAAAGACCGGAGACGATTCGTTTTCTACCCACGTTAGGCTCCGATGGAGCCGGAGATCTACCGGCCTCTAAACCGACGTTTCTATCCTTGATTCACATTTATAATTAGACACGAGTTTCAATCATTTTTATTCAATAGGGCCATTAACTCTCATTCCATAGTCTACGTAAAGCACTGTATGCAATATCTCAATCCATTAGCAATACTGAATATTTCTCTGAAGGAAGCTGGTAAAGAGCTGGATAAAGAATTTATCAAAAGAGAAAAGAAAAAACTGCTTGCCGAATTTGAACTCAATGAAACCCCCACGATTAGTCTTCGGGGTAAAAAACTCGATAAATCAGCTGTATTAAACTTGTTTGAAAGGATTGAAGATCCGGAAGAACTGGCCCATCATATCAAAATTTATCAAAATCCTTTACTGCTTTCATTTTTGGAGGACGGAAGTTTGGGTTATTATCAGCAAAAACAAAGGCCGGATTTTAATGAGGAAGGCGAAGGTTTTGCTGAATTTGTGGCTCCCTATTTTGCAGGGCAGTATAATCGCCTGTTGTTGAAAGCGTTTAAGCAAAAAAACTGGGAGCAGATCGAACTGCTGGTTTCGGGATCTTTCCCGCTTCCGGGAAAATATCAGGTCGAAGCATATAAAGATACACTCCAGTACATTCACTCCCAGGTAATCGAAATAGAGGGATTGGCCGCAGAGATTGCAGGAGGGAACCAACCTGATGGCCGGGTTCAGGAGATTTGTGATGAATTTTTAATTTCTTCATTGAACGAACTTCCCGAATATTTCGCAGGAGTCAGAGATCGTTATGGCCTCTCTCTGGAAGCCCTGGCTTTGGCAGTTCATAATACTCACCAAAGGATAGATCTGGGAATTTTGATCCTCAGACAAGGTCTAAAACTTAAAATTAGCGATAATACCCATGACCGGCTGAAATATGTATTGGATCAACTCCTGAAAATGGCTCCGGCTGAATCTATTTTTGATGCTTTTACGGGGAGTGGTAAGAAGAAAAATACGAATGTATGGTGGATTGCCATAGGAGTGGGAGCTGCAATTATTTTGTTTTTCCTTATGTAACATAATTAAAAGTTAGCTAAAAAAAGACCTGTTTTCGTTGAGGAAACAGGTCTTTTTTATTTATGGTCAAATTGACTTTTTATTCAGTGGAAAATTTATTTTAAAAAACTAGAATATCCATTCAAATTATGATTTCTGTTTATTCGTTTAATCCCGCCATTTATCCCGAAAAAAAAACCATTCATGAATTTTTCTTAAACTCCTGTTCAGGTTATGAGTAAATTGAACCATCATTCAATATTTGAGATGTCAGAACAAACCACAAATAATGAGAGCAAGTCTGAAGTTGTGATAATTATGGTTCCTGACTGATCAGAATATTTTATTTGAAATAACTTAAAGAGAGACTAGGCATGGATAAGGGAAACACTCAAAACAAGTTTGATGAATATTTGCTGAAAATTGAGCAAAGAGAAAAGGCACTTCAAAGGAAGAATAATTTTAAGTTGATAGGAGTTGTGGTACTGATGATTAGTAGTTTTTTTGGTTACCAGCAACTCAATGAAACAAAAGGAAAAATAGACCAATATGCACTTGAATCGCTTTCTCCTGAAAAGGTGAATGAGCTTTTTACGGAGAAGCAGAAGCCTATCATTGTATATCATCCTGAAATCGGACATGATACCGTTAGTTCAATCAATGATTATTATCAGGTGTTAAATACCCTGGATTTAATTGAAATGGGCCGAAGAGCTTATATGATGAGTGCAGAAAATAAAAGTCTGGATACAACCGGGTCTGTGAATCCCCTGGACCGTTATGTAGTGGATGTAGCAGGAGAGCGGAGTGTTGGAAGAAAATTGATTTTTACCATTGAAGATTATAATGACTCATTAAACTATGAACTGGATCTCGGTAATGGTGTGGTGAAGCCTATCAAGAAGACAGTAGTCTATCGCTATCCTCTTCCAGGACATTTTGACATGAAGCTTACTGCTTCAGACAGAGAAGGACACACCAGCACTTACATAAAAAAATACGAAATTATTGATCCTGTACAGACAGCTTCTTACCGCCCGGAAAAGAAGGAAGATAATAAAAGTCAAACAGAGGCAATTGCAGAGAATGCAGGGCTTTAGTTTTGACAAGTAGTAAAGAATGTTTTTGGCTAACCGAACACCGGATGATTCTGAATTTTACAGACATTCGGTGTTTTTTCATATAGTATCCGTAAATTGGCTGCCTAAATACAGATACTAGAGATGAAAAAATCAACCCATTTTTCGGAAGCAGACCTCAAACGCATTGAGGAAGCAGTAAAAAAATCAGAAGTTGGAACCTCTGGTGAAATCGTTCCGGTTTTTGTGGAAAAATGTGGCCGTTATACGGCTTCAGTATATAAAGGCAGTCTGATTTTTTCCTTGATTACATTTCTGATTCTCATCCTCATTGACCGTTTTGTCCCCGGGATGTCTATCTACGATCCGCTTAATTACCTTTTCGGGGTTGGTCTGATGGGACTGGCTGGAGGATTACTTGTGTACTATGTCCCGGCTTTCCAGCGAAGCCTGGTCGGACCTGATAATCTTCAGGAAATGGCTTTCCACAAAGCCAATCAGTTTTTTCTCAATGAAGAAGTTTTCAAAACCAGAGACCGTACAGGTATTATGATTTTTGTAGCGTGGTTTGAACATCAGGTCATCGTTATGGCTGATAAAGGAATCTCCAAAGTGGTTGAACAGGATTCATGGGACCATATCGTGGATGATATGGTAAAATCCATTAAGAAAGGCGAACTAACACAAGGGATGGAAATAGCCATTGGACAGTGTGCAGAAATTCTGCGTGAAAAGGGAATTGAAGCCCGCCCGGATGACACGGATGAATTGTCAAATAAACTAAGAACGGAATCATAATAAACTGTCCGAAAATAATTTTGGGACAAAATGGTTTTATCCTGGAAATGTTCTAAATGTCAAATATACTCCTGTTTAAACACTTTCATTTAATCCTCATATAATAACCGGTTAATAATCCTTATTGCCCATTCGCCCAAATGTGGGGTAAGGTTATAAATGTAATTGTCTACATTTATCATAGGAAAAGAAAATAATTCTTCTTCTTCCAAGCTTCTGTAATCTTGTTTATCGCCAATCCCAACAAGTCCCTCAGGTATAATTGATACCTGAAAACCCCATGTGAAAAACGAGACGGATAAAGGATTTATCCGATCATACGGTCGTCCAGGAGGATTATCTTATGATGATTACTTTCGTCCCATTTTTTCAATACTGGTAGATATGCAAAATAAAAACATTAACAAACTTGACGATTATCTCAATCGGATCGAGGCTCATGAAAAAGCAGAGAGAAAGAAAAAATCTGTTTATCTCCTCCTCCTGGTTGGACTCCTTGCTGTTGGATTTACTGTGTTTAAATTCGTGGATTTTGGTCCTGCACTGAGAACTTTTGCAGTTAATGATCTGGATCAGGACAAAATTCAAACGTTATTTAGTGAAGATGAGTCAGCGATTGTTGTGACTCACCCGGATATTGGTACAGATACCATCCGTTCTTTGGATGATTATGTGGATATCCTGAACCTTTTGGACCTGATTGAGCAAAACCGCAATATTGCTTTAAGTGTTTCTGATGACGAATCGGATGTAGAAAGCGAAGAAGATCAGAATAAACTTTCTCCTTATATGGTTGATATTGCCGGAGACCGCAGAGCGGGTCAGAGCCTGGTTTTCAATATTGAAAACTATGATCCCAGTGTAACCTACATGTTGGACTATGGTAATGGCTACCGTAGAAGAGTCAATGAGCAATCTACTTATACTTACCGTTATCAGGGTAGATTCCGTATTCAGTTGCTCGCCACTGATGGAGAAAATGGTTCAAGTGTATACACCAAAAGAATTGAAATTGCTTCTGCACCATCTACTTCTCAAATCGCTGAAAGTACTCCTAAAAAGGAAGAAAAAAAGGAAGAGAAAAAAGTGGCTGAAAACAATGAAATGACTGACCTGATTGCAGAGAATCAAAACGATGATGATGATCAGGAAGAGTCTGCAAAAGAAGTTGAAAACAAGGAAAAAACTCAGCCTAAGGAAGAAGTAAATAAGCCTAAGACTGATAACCTGATTGCAGATGCAGGAACAGGTAAGGAGCCAACCAAAGTTGTAGACAATTCCAGTCTGCGCAGTAATGGTAATACTGTAAAAGATTTACCTACTACTCCTTCTCCTGCCAAAGCAGAAACCAATAAGCCTGTCATCAACACCAATAAGCCTCTGATGGGTGCGCAGCTGATGCCAGAATTTCCAGGAGGAAACAAGGCACTGGCCAGATTCTTCAAAAGAAACTATCGCTATCCAAGAGAAGCTCAGCAGAAAGAAGTAGAAGGTGTTGTATATGTGAGATTTGTTGTAAATCCTGATGGAAGCCTGACAAATATCAAAGTGGTAAAAGGAATTGGTTCAGGATGTGATGAAGAAGCCATCCGACTGACTTCAAGAATGCCCAAGTGGATTCCTGGAGAGCAGGATGGGGTGAAAGTACCCGTTTATAAAACCATTCCAATCAGCTTCAAGTTGATGAAATAAGAATGATCTAAATGATTTAAAAGAGGCTGCCTCCGATAAGAGGCAGCCTTATTTTTTTGCCTTTTCCTGAGTCAGACATCCTTTTGTTTGAAAAAATTATGATTCGGGATTAAATACAGGACTTCCCGTTTCAGACATGGTTTATCCCGCTTCAGACAGTTTCTTTTTGGAAGGTATATTTCTGTAGATAAATTAACTAAACCTTAAAACAGGTATGAACGATTCGCTATTAAGGAGCAACGCATAAATGTTAAAGGTTGAAGGTGTAAATGTTCCCCAATGGGTTTTAGAATGTGTTGTTTCCTCGAGCCTGATTTACCTCCAAAGGGTAATCAGGCTTTTTTGGGTAGCCGGAATGCACGAGTTGTAAAATAATTTTCCACCGACGCAGCCCTTTTCCTTTCTCCCTGGTAAAGGAGGTTTGAATACAGGAATCACTATGATCCAACCTATCGAACAGGAATTACTCACTATCCTCAAAGGCTGTTACAAGCGAAACCGTAGCAGCCAGAATTCTCTGTATCGGTTGTATTATGCTTATGGAATGAGTATTTGTATTCGTTATGCGCAAAACGAAGAAGAAGCTATTTCCATATTGAATGATGGATTCCTGAAAGTATTCAGAAATATTAAAAAATACGACACCTCCAGACCTTTTAAGCCCTGGTTTCGGAGGATCGTTGTCAATACTGCGATTAATCATATTGTGAAAAATCAAAAATTGAACCGTGAAGTTGGTATGGAAAAGGCAGAAAAATTACCTTCGACAGAAGATATACTGAGCAGAATCAGTTACCAGGAGTTGATGCAGATGGTGCAGTCTCTGTCAGTCGCTTATCGAACTGTGTTTAATATGTATGTCATAGATGGTTATAAACATCATGAAATTGCAGCTCGTTTGGGAATTACAGAGAGTACTTCAAAATCTAACCTGACCCGAGCCAGAGCTCGTTTAAAAGAACTTGTAGAAGTGAAATTTAATTCTTCCTATGCCCGATAAGCCTAAATATCAGTTAGATGATCTTTTCCAACAGGGGGCTGAGAATTATGACTTTGAATATAATTCTCAGGCATGGGAAAATATGGAAGAGATGCTGGATCGGGATGATCGGAAAAGGCGAATGTTTATTTGGCTTTTTGTTGGACTGGGAATGATTTTGCTGTTTGGCGGGATATATGCTTTTTATCAGAAAAAGAATAACTCAAAAGAATTAAGTACATCAGAGGTAGCCAGGTATTGGCTGGATGAATCCATTTGTGAATCTTTGACAGAATTAAGGGATTTAAACTTTCCTTCTCCTCGTTTAGTCAACCATCATGATCAGAACGTGAGTAAAAAAGAGCTGTCAGAAGCTGCTATTACCCAATCTTCAAACAAAAAGGAAGTTTATTCTTCTTTAGTAGAAATAAATCGTCTGGATGATATTTCTTCTCAGGTTATTAATCGGGAAACCTTTTCAAAAGAATCATTCTCTGAGTTAACTAACGAAGCCTGGTTACGTCAAATGAATAATTTTGGCCTGATTCGAATCGAAAAAATTGCAGACAGTATCAATATAATCCCTCCTCCGGTTTTTCCGGTTTTATTTGATTCCCTGCATTTGCCAACCAATACAGATCGGGGAAGTCGATGGTTTGGCCATTTTACTTTAGGCTCAGAACTTTCGTCAGTAAAAATGCATTCCCTGTCTGCACCTAATTTTAAAGCAGGTCTTCAGGCAGAATATAAGCTAACACGAAAAATAAGCACCAGCGCAGGCCTCCATTATATTCAAAAAAAATATGAGGCTGGCCGGGGGGAGTATATTCCACCCAAAGGTTTTTGGACCCGAAGGATTGCCCCTAACAGTACTGAAGGGATCTGCCAGGTGTTGGAAATACCCCTGGCCGCTTCATTTTATTTCAAAGGAATTGAAGAGGACAAAGGGTTTTTCCTCAGAGGGGGCGTAACTTCTTATTTTATGCTCAGGGAGCAATACCAGTACTTTTATCTCGAACCAGATCCCGACTTGATCCGCGCCTGGGGCTCACGATTTAAAAATAGTTCCTGGCTGGGAACCGGAGAAATTTCCCTGGGATATCACCAGGCTTTAAGCTCGCGAGTTGCCCTTCAGGTAGCTCCTTTCCTGCAGATTCCTTTTTCGGGATTAGGACATGGAAATGTGAGGCTTTGGAATATTGGGATGAACCTGAACCTGCGTTTTCAGAAAAAAAATTAAGGCACGCAGCCTTTTCATATTTCTCATTGTATAGGGGGGAAATTGAATTTTCCTTACTAATTCAACATTTACAGAAATATGAAAAAATTTACGCGATTAAAGTACTACTACTTTCTCCTTGCTGGAATATTAAGCGTTTTCCAGCTTTCAGCACAAACCACTCATGTGGTAACCTCCAGCGCAAACTTTGAGTTTGTTCCTTCTTTCATTCAGGTGATGGCGGGGGATACAGTTAACTGGCAGATTGACGGCATACATAATGTCATTGAAGTCAGTTTACAATCTTACAATAATAATACAGCCACATCCAACGGCGGTTTTACCTTGCCATTTGGAGGAGGAAAGCAGGCATTCCCTAATCCTGGAGTGTATTATTATATCTGCCAGCCCCACGCCAGTCTGGCAATGAAAGGGGTTATTTTTGTAACCTCAAATGCAGTTGAAACTTACACCGCTTCCCTGTCAGGCCATCAGCAATCCGTACCCGTCATTACCACTGGCAAAGGAAATGTTACAGCTACCCTGGATGGGACCACTTTGGTCATTGATGGTTCCTTTTCCAATTTGGATGGAGATTTTAATGCCAATATCGCTGGTGGTGCACATCTTCACAAATCCATTGCCGGAAGAAACGGAGGAATAGAAATTGGCCTTACTACCAATCTCAACGCTAACATGAAAAGCGGTAGCTTCCTTCCTGACTCAAATATTTATACCATCACTCCTGCACAGGCAGAGGCGATCCGAAATCGGGAGATTTACCTGAATATTCATACTACTACTCACGGTCCCGGAGAAATCAGAGGTCAATTACTTCCTTCCGGGACCTATTATTCCACTCATCTTTTCGGAAGTTTCCAAAGAGTGCCGGTAATTAGCGAAGGAGGAGGTCTTCTTCTGCTTGATCTGGTTGGCGATACGTTAACGGTTTCGGGGTCTTTTGACAACCTAAACTCAGCGTTTAATTCCGCCGTTGCCGGAGGGGCACATTTGCATAATGGACTATCAGGACAAAATGGAGGAATTAATATTGGCCTCAAAGCCACTGTTGACACTGACCAGCTGGG
>JAGQVA010000228.1 GCA_020438265.1 Bacteroidota bacterium | reverse complement strand
TGGGCAGTGCCATTATCATAATAAGTAATCATTCCTCCCTCCTGACCAAATACATAACTGGTCTGTGAATAATTTCCATTAAGCACAAGATAAAAAGCATGGCTGCCGGGAGAGAAAGCCTCAAGGTTACACTGGCTATATGGAATCATGGGAGCTATTGCCTGCGATTGATTGTCGCCGCAATTGGCTACCGCTTTGGCAATGACATTGGATGCCTGCGTAAAAGAACTGCAATCGCCTCCTTTGGCCAGGCGCATATACCAGGTGGTTTCTGTGCTTGCGGGCGGATCATAATATGCAGAGTTGGAATTGGGGATATCTATTCCATTTTCAATGGTTACTGGACCTGTTGAGGACTTTATCCATTTGTATTCAATAGTCCCGCTGGTTCCGGATGCCGGATCGATGCTGATGATTCGATCAGGATCGAAAGCATCGCACTCGGATTCGTCCCCGGCAATCCTCCCAGGGTCATCTACATCATCACAGGAAGATGCCAGAAGACAATAATTGACAGCATTTTCAAATAATTTCCATCCGTCGGATTTTGCCTTTTTTGCGGCATCATGGCCAAAGAAAAAACCAACCCTCAATGCCGGAGCGGTCAAACCCACCATATTGTCTCCCTGTTCATAGACAAAAATAGAGTATTTGTCACTGGATACTTTGGCAATTAAATCGGCATCATTGGAAGGAAGTCCCCAGCTTATATTTTTCTTATCATCCAATACCTTTACGTTTCCGCTGAGGTTACTTTGAAGAGCGATGTAATGGTTGGGGGCGAGAATATCAATATCGTCGTCTTCCTTTTCTCCGAAATCCGTATCTTCTACATTCCCGGTCATTTTCATGTCATCGAATATGTATGGCTCAAGAACCATAACCGGAATCGTAACATCCCGGAAGATATGATTTACATTTCCGGAATAAATTGTGGCAGAAACAAGCACAAGATCTTTCTCATCTGCATCAGATGTGACAGGTAAATTACCCGAACTTCCTTTCAGATGGACGGTCAGACCCAGAGACTCCAGCCTTTCTTTAATTTTTTTATCCGAACCCTCAATATCGTATTGTGAGTATTTGGATATAAACAGCACATCCTGAGCTGAAGCATCAGGAATCATATAGGAACCCAAACTCAAAAGCAAAATCAAACAAACAGAATAGAATTTTTCCATTTTCCCTACTAGTTATTTTTCATCAGGTAAATCTTTTCAGCAGTGACGAGGCATTAGAACCCTGATTGGATCAGAGCCTATGAATTTATACAGCAGTAAATGATACTAAACAGGTGTTTGTATACCAGAAGCTGGTCAGACGGTGGGTTTGGGAATTATCAGAGATAAAGGAGTAAAAACGACTAATGCAGTTTTTGTGTGTTAGATATCTTCAAAAGTATAGCTTTTTTATAATTTATCAAAAATATATTCTGTAAAATCGTAATTTATTCCTGTTTGGTAAAGATCCCGGTAGGAATGGTAAATTAGCTTGTATAAACAGGCTTTTTTTATTGACTGTTTATTGAATTTTTTTAGAAAAAAATGAAGGAGAAATATTTTTCCCGGAGCAGGGATTTATCAATGACGAAAATCTGACTATGTAAGATTGGAATATAAATGTCAGATTTTCGTCATTGGTCCATTTAGTAGCTCCATTTCAGACGCAAAAAAACAGAAGTAGACAAATGCTGATAGCTATCAAAAAGCTCCATAAGGAAAGTCTGCCCTACCAGATCAATGTCCCAGTTTTCTTTAATGGAATAAGTTACCGTAGGCACAATGGCCGTCAGATGATTGCCGGGTGAATAGATCACTGACCCATTCACCGCAAGCAATGGATTGATATTTCCGGACAAGGAAGTAACAAAGGCCCATTCTGCTGGAAAGAGGTTTTTGGAAGAGATATTCGAAGTAGAATTTAAATTGGTTAGGGCGGAAGCAATATCGCTGTTTTTTCCCTGGCTATTATAAAGAAAAGCTCCGCTGAGATATAATCCATTGCCAAAAAGATAGTCTCCGGTAGCTGAAATCCCCAGTGAGTTAACCGTGTCGGAAGAAGGTTCCAATGGAGTAAAAAAGGTAGCTTCTCCTTTCAGTCCCATTCCTCCAATATTTCCTGCCCAGCCAGTGCCTAAAGCCAGATCACCCCGATAATATCCAGCCAAAACCTGCACGTCATATCCTTTTACATTAAATTTATATAATGCAGCTCCAACTGATTGTTCTATGGAATCTGCTGGTGCAAAAGCAATTTCTGCCGTGGACAAAGCACCGGGATAATACTGAACCCTGATAGCGTCACTGCCCGGTCTTTCTTCATAGTCAAAATCGAGGAAATTCAGAGCGTTAAACAAATCATTGGGGTTCCAGACGAGATTGATTCCCCAGTTAATTCGCTGACGCCCCACTCTCACATTCCACTTGCCGGAAGTATAGTCAATATAAGCCCGGTCGATAATGGAATGAATAAATGCACTTTCTGTTTCCAGCCATCTGACAGACAGATCTGCAAGGCCATTATACTGGTCGATTTGATCTGCAAATCCAGGGGTTGCCCGGACTCGTTCGCCATAAAAAATACGGTTTCTGGCCTCTAACGAAAAGGTGAGTTTGGGAGTAGCGAAGTATTTGAGATTCAGACGGTTGTGAATGAAATTATCCGCCAATGTGGTATCATAGCTTAAAAATGGGGTTTTTAGCGTCGTAACATTATAAGAAGTAAGGTATTTGATATACCCGCTCACCTGTAGCTTGGGTTCTTTTTCTTCCTGGGTAAATCCAGATTGGAAAAACAAAAAGAGGAAAGCGATTGCCAGGAAATTCCTGGCAATATATATGATCATTCTCATTGGTTGTCGGTTTTATTCTCTGGTTACGTCACTTACAATTTTTCCATCTTCAAGCGTAATGACTCTTCGCGCCCGGTCAATGACTCTTTGGTCATGGGTAGAGAAAACAAAGGTGATATTTTCCTTTCGATTTAGCTCTGCCATGATATCCAGGAGATTGCTGGTGGAGGTTGAATCGAGGTTTGCAGTAGGCTCATCAGCAAGTACGAATTTGGGTTTAGGTGCCAGTGCTCTGGCTACGGCTACCCGTTGCTGCTGACCGCCCGACATTTGACTGGGGCGATTATTCATTCTGTCTCCCAAACCAACGGCATCCAGTAATTCTGCAACCCGGTTATCTCTTTCTTCCTTCGCTCTTTTTTGCAGCAGCATGACGAATTCTACATTTTCTTTCGCTGTGAGAACGGGAATCAGGTTATAAGCCTGAAAAACAAATCCGATATTATGCAAACGGAAGTCGATCAGTTCGTTATTGCTTAATTGTGAAATGTCCTGATTGTTGACAATTACCTCACCAGAGGTCGGTTTGTCCAATCCCCCGATAATATTCAGCAAGGTGGTTTTCCCGGATCCGGAAGGGCCAACAATGGCTGTAAATTCCCCTTCGGTAATGTCGATACTTACGCCATTTACTGCATGAACAGGTACGACTCCAGGGTAAGTTTTATATATGTTTTTGGTTATAATAACGCTCATTTTTTGATTTTTTAAAGGTAGAGAATTAGATAGATCTGATTGCCTCTACAGGTTTGAGTTGTAAGGCTTTATAGGCTGGATAGATTGCTGCAATCAAAGCAGTAACAACTACCATAAGGGCGATTTGGAAGTAATAATGTGTCTCAAGATCCGTGTAAACCATGGTTCCAATACCCATTTGGGCACCAGCTTCGGCCATTGATGACAGATCAATGCCTATGTTTCCGAACAGCCTCACCAGGCCATACCCCAGCAGCAGCCCGATGGGCCCTCCAATGGTTGAAAGGAAAATGGTTTCCAACATGATCATAGAGAATATTTTGTCCTTATTCATGCCAATAGCCATCAGCATTCCCAGTTCTTTGGTCCTTTCCATGACTGCCATAAGCATGGTATTGACAATGCCGAAGAGAAGGGCCAGAAGAATAATTCCCATGAAAATGTACACGGTGATGGCAAAGGTTTCATCAATAAGCTTTAAATCAGGTGAAATGTCCTTCCAGTTTTCGACCAGCAGCTGGGGATTGCCAGCGGCAAGGGAAGCCAGGAAGGTGGAATCTTCGGCCATGTTTTGATCATTGAGCATGATCGCAATTTCATGTGCCTGATTTTCGGTTCCGGTGAGTCGGTTTAAATCTTCAAACTGAACAAAGACATTGGATTCATCAAATTTTGAATTGATTGATTTATAGACTCCCACAACTTTAAAACTTCCATATTTGGTCTTGCCTCCCGGGGCCTGAAAAGCCAGCACGACTTTTTTCCGAATTTGATAGGTTGGCTGAGCGGGGGAACCATCTTCATTCTTTACTCCTGGTTCAGGAATTTCTTTCCATCCCATTTTTTCCGCCAGTTTGTCTCCAATAAGAATCGGATTGGTTTTTAGCCCTTCAAAATATTCTCCTGCTACCACTCTGGTATCAAGTTTCGTAACCTTGGCTTCTTCTTCAGGAATGATTCCGTTGATTTGTACACCAAAACCTCCTCTTGCATTTGAGATCATACCATTGGCAAGGATACGTGCAGTAGCGGCTTTTACTTCGGGTTCGGTTTTGACCTCATCAAGGAGCTTCATCCCTTGTGGAATAAACAGGCTCATTTTTCGGTCATCTTTATAATGTTTCTGGTGGATTTGAATATGTGAAGTACGGGTTTCTATAATATCCCGGGTTCTTTGGGTATTCATTCCCCATGAAAATGACATGAGGAAAATACCGGCGATTAATCCCAGAGAAATCGCAGTGATCACCACCAGGCTTCTCACTTTACTTCTCCATACATTTCTCCAGGCGACTTGAGTTAACATTGTTTTTTATTTTTTAGCGGTTTGCCTTTAGCTGTCAGGGTTAGGTATGCATGGCTTTTACCGGGTCGATTTGCATGATTTTGATAGCGGGATAAATCGAAACCAAAACAGCAAATACAAGTACGGTCAGGGCCTGATTAATAAATATGGCAGGATCAAGGGATGTCGGAAATACAGCTTCCATTCCAAATTGGGCATAAGCTTCCGCCATACTATCCCCCAGGTAAATCGGGTTGTAATAGAAATATAAGACGAAAGGAAGACTTGCGATTGCACCAGTGATAATGCCCATTGCTGAGATGAAAATGGTTTCCAAGCCTACCATCGTAGCCAATTTCCTTTTTTTCATCCCGACAGCAGTCATCACGCCAAACTCATATTGTCTTTCGGCAATCATCATCAAAACTGTTCCAAACATACCAAAAGCGATGATCACGTAGAGAACCCCCATCATAATGATTCCTCCTCCCCGGTCGCTTTCGATCATTTGAACCAGTTCAGGCATCATCTCGGTCCAGTCCATGATTTCATATTGCCCTTCGTCTAACCCTTTTTTCAAATCTTTGACGACTGCTTTATAGTCATCAGGGTTAGACAGGTTTAGCGCATAGGAAGTTAACCTTCCCTCAGCACCGTAAAAAATCTGTGCTTTTTCAAGGGGCAGATACACCAGGCGGTCGTTAAGATCCGGACTTCCAAATCGAACCAGACCGGTAATCGGATACTTTCCAGCGGCTGATACGCCGTGATAACCACTTCCAATCAGGACCAGGGTATCTCCTACACCGAGCTGTAATTTTTCTGATAAACCCTCGGCTATCATGGCTCCGGCGCTCCCTGTTTTAAAATAGTCGCCTTTGACAAGTTTGTTTTGCAAACCGGTAAGCACGTTTTCTTTTTCAGGATCTGCCCCTACTACCAGACAGGGTTCAGAAGTACTGTCAGAAGCAGCCAGAGCAAAAGATTCGAGTCTGGGGACAGCTTCGTTTACAGAGGGTAGGGAAGAGGTTGCCGTTTTTATGACTGGTGTGGCTTCAAAGCTATTATCCAGTACCTGATCATCCCAATATCCTTCTTTGTGAATTTGAACATAACCAGTATAAAAACTAACGACATTTTCGATCATTTTTTCATAAGACCCTTCCTGAAGCGAGCGCATCAGAATGGCCAGCATGACTGCAAAAAACACCGATCCCATAGTGATGAAGGTTCGGCGCTTATTGCGCCAGATATTTCTCCAGGCTAATTTATACAGCATTATCTGACTCTTTTCATGTTTTGGACGGAGAAAAAGCTATCGGAAATATCTTTGTCAAAGATGATACTGGTGTATTCCATGACAGTTTTGTGGCCTTCTTCATCGGCAGGAACCATTTCAATTTTGGTTGGAAAAGCCTTGCCTCCCATGGGTTTTACCTCAAGAACCTGAAGGACATTGACCAGATATCCGTCTTCATCATAATATTCAGATCGCATACCGATATAATCTTTTTGATCCACAAAACTGATTATTTTACCCCAGACAACGGCTACATCTTCATGCGGAACCAATTCAATTTTCCAGCATTTTCTTCCCTGAATCGTGGAATCTTTCAGTAATTTGTGTTCATAATCGTCTATAATGGAAACTTCCTGAACGAGGTCTTCATTAGTGAAATCAGAACCCAAAAGAGGCTGTGACATCATGGAAGGAGGGAGTTTGATTGTCCTTTCAATTCGCGGTACCCAGTTCCAGACTTCTTTTTGCCTTTTTAAGGTAGCAGTACCTTTATCGCGAGCGGGAGAAAGCACCAGGATCAGGGCATAATCATCTCCTTTTGCCCAGCTTTTGATGCTCATGGTGCGTGTCCAGGTAGGGCGAACAATGGTCATGGTCATTTCTGCTTCTGAGCTTTCTACTCCCCGTCTGATTTCTTCAGACTTGCGGATAATATCTTTGACATCCTGACTGTAGCCAGGGACGGCCATCAATAATGCCATTATTGATAGAATAATTATTTTCAAATTTGTCATTTAATGTATGATTTTAGATAAGTGAATATTTTTGGTATAAATAGTTTCTAAGTGTTTCAACAGGTAAATCGTCCTTTAAAACAATGTATTGAATCCCGATTCCATCCATCAGAGCGGCTAACAGGTATGCCTCTTCTTTGGGATTGGGAAAACCTATCTCTTTTAGCAGATTTTCCAGGAGTGGCATCGTTCCTGCATATTTTCCATGGACAATTTGATCCAGTTCGTCAAACTGATCTACCTGTAAACTTAATCCAACCATGAGTTTAGAATGTTCAAACTGTTTGGTGATGTAATCAAATGAGAGATCGATCAGCAGTTTGAGTTTCTCCCTGGGATTGGTCAATTCCTCCATCGTTTCGAAAAATTGACCTGCCTGTTCCATCGATCCCATAACGATGGCTTTCATGAGGTCTTTTTTCTCTTTGAAGTAATTGTAAATCAATCCTTTAGAGACTCCTGCTTTTTTTCGGATCTGCTCAACAGAGGTATTGTGATATCCGTTTTTGGCAAATAACTCAAGGGCGGCATTAAGAATTTCTTCCCTTCTGGATTCACGATGATCAGCTAATTGTTTTTTGGTTCTTGGACTCATAAATTATTTTAAGGTTGACCGGTCAGTCATCAAAAATACAAAAAAAAATGCAAGCCGCTGTTTGAATAAATGTTAATTAAAATAATCTTAAGGTTGACCGGTCAGTCAATATTACGGAAAAGATTTTTATTTTGTTCAATCTTTATCAAAAATTTTTTTTAGCCCGGTCTCAATCGTATCTTTCATTCCTATGCGA
>JAGQVA010000227.1 GCA_020438265.1 Bacteroidota bacterium | reverse complement strand
ATATTTATCCCAATTCAACGAAAACGATTGAGTTGATGATTAGTGGTGAAATGGAAATTGAAAGCGGGCAGGCCGATTTCACGATTGAAATTCGCGAGAAAAATGGTTTTGACGCAGGAAACCTGTACATCACTATTCCAACGGCTGCTTATCAACCTCCCAAACTGGAAATTGCTGATTATCATTTTGCATCAGAATTAGGTGGGAAAATGAGGCTCGGTGTGCCGATTACTTTGAAAATGGCTGTTCAGAATACTGGTAGTGGAGAAGCTCAGGATGTAAAAGTCGTTTTCAATTTACCAGAGAATGTATTCTCCGCCGGGAAAAATGAATTTGCCTTAGGAGATTTATACCCGGGTCAGAGCGAAATTATAGACTTTGAATTCTTTACTAATCGACGATTTACAGGAGATGAGGTGCCCATTTTTATGGAAATCACTGACCGCAATAATCTGGTAAGAGAAAAGGCTTCTGTTTCTGTACGAATCAATCAGATGCTTGAAATCAATGACCGGGTCATTATTAATGCAAAACCTGGAAAAGATTATGAAGTCAAAGATGTGCAGCTATTGTCAGATGTAGATAGAAATCTGCCCCAGGCGCGAATGAAAAATGGAAATGCTGTTGCCGTTGTGATTGGTAACCGCGATTATCAAAACCCTGACGTGCCTTCTGTAGACTTTGCTCTGCAAGACGCTGCCAGCATGAAAAAATATCTGATTGAGAGCTTTGGTTTTGATGAAAACAATATTGTTTTCCTTCCCAATGCCACCCAGGCCGATTTTAATGGCGTGTTTGGTACCAAAGAAGATCACCGGGCTCGTTTGTACAATCTGGTGAAGCCTGATCAGTCTGATGTGTTTATTTTCTACAGTGGTCATGGAGCTCCTGATCTGGAAAGCAAGGAAGCCTATTTTGTACCGGTAGATTGTGATCCATCTCTGGTCAAGTTTAACGGATACGCGATCAATACCTTTTATGATAATCTGGCCAAGATTCCATATCGCTCACTGAATGTAGTCATCGATGCCTGTTTTAGTGGTACTTCTGACCGGGGTACATTGCTTCCTCAGTCATCTCTGGTAAGAGTGAAGGCTAGCGGAAGTGTATTAAATGACCCGAATGCGATGATATTTACATCAGCAAGTGGTACGGAGATCGCTTCCTGGTATCCTGAAAAGTCTCACTCACTCTTTACTTATTATTTCCTGAAAGGACTTCAGGGAGCTGCAAATAAGGATCGTGATGGAGCTTTGTCTCTGGGAGAAATGTCAGATTATTTGATTGAAAATGTGCCTTACGAAGCGCGAAGAATGAAAAACCGGGTTCAAACCCCTCAGGTTTATGGAAGAAATGAGCGGGATTTACTCCGATACTAAATAGAAATAATTAACCTTTTATCAATAACTAAAAATTTACGATTAAACTTTTAAAATCACCCATATCATGAAGTTAAATAAAGTAATTACCCTATTGTTCACTTTTGGCCTTGCAGTTCTATTGGTAGCACCTGTTCAGGCACAGTACACGATGAAAGAGAAAGAAGTTAGCCCCAAGAAAATGGAGAAGCTAACGAAAAAAGACAAGAAGAAACTGGTTAAGTTTATCAAGGAAAAACCAGTAAAGGAAGCACGTAAAGAATCCAAAAAGCTCCGCAAGGAAGGTTATCTTGTATTTCCAGGAAGTGCTCCTATGGACAAGCAGTTGGAAAGAATCTGGATGAAGCAGTACCAGGAAAATCCTGACGGAACCCAGAAATACTTAATCTCTGACGGAAATGGTGTGGGTAAAACCCAAACTGCTGCTGAAATGCAGGCGATGGAAGCCGCAAAACTTCAGTTAGCTGGCCAGATTTCCAACGAAGTCAATCAGATCATCGAAGGTAAAATTGCCAACGATCAGATTGATCGCGAAACGGGAAACTCTTTGACTAAATTTGTTGCCGGTAGCAAAAACTATATCGTTCAAAACCTGATGTATGTAAACCCTGGCTTCAAAATCTACCGCAATGTCGGTTCTAAAGACATGGAAGTTGCTGTGAAAATGTTCTACAATGCTGAAGAAGCCATGATCGCTGCTGAAAGAGCTTTGGAGCAGAAAATCCGCAACGAACTGGAGTCTGAAGCTGACGAGTTGATCGAAGAGATTAACCGACTGTTTAAGAAATAAGATATAGCTATTGGCTTACCCCTTCGCACAGGCTCCGTCCCCTCAAGAAGGGACTCCCGCAAGGCCCGTTTCCAGAGGAAACATCCTTAAAGGCCGCCAGCCCCTTCTTGAGGGAGCTTGCCCTCAACTAGATTGGGGGGCGATTAGGCGGAAGGGGGTAAAAATATTAGCCAAAGGCCAACAGCCAACATACAAATCCTTTTTTGCCATATTTTTTACGGGTAAGGAGAAGTGAATGCGGGAAAAACTTCCCTTCAATGAGACTCCATTCTTTTCTCCTTACCCTTTTTTAATCATTAGCAGAATAATGAAGTTGCGAATATTTACCATATTAATCTTATCACTTTCCCTCTCAACCTTGTTTGCTCAAAAAGAAAAAGCGAAGGTAAAAAAATCAACCGGGGAATATCAGATTAACTTATCCCAGTCTGACTATTCAGAGCAGGAAGCTTGTAAGGCTTGTCAGGAACAGGCTATGATTCAGGCAATTGAGAAAGCTTTTGGATCAGTTGTCATTCAGGGAAATACTACTTCTATTCGCAATACAAATACCGGTGAGACGGTTGAAACTTCTCAGGTTTTTAATATGATCGCCGAGACGTATGTCAATGGTGAATGGGTGAAAACCCTGGAAGAAGAATGTGAAAGATTTACTTATAACGATGAATTCTGGATCAAATGTAAAGTCAAAGGACAGGTCCAGGAATTGAGAAAACCTCAGATTGATCTGCAAGTGAAAGCACTCGATTGTGAAGAGGTAACCTGCGAGACTTTTGAATTTAGAAATGAGGAATCCTTTTATCTGTATCTGAAAAGCCCGATCGATGGTTATGTAACCATTTACCTGGCTGATGCAAGTGTTTCTCAAAGATTATTGCCTTTTGCCAATATGCCCCAGGGGCAATTAAACGCAGTAAAAGTCGAAGCAGATAAAGAATATATCCTGTTTTCAAAAGAAAAAGATCAACTCGGACTCAGAGGGTATATCGATGAATATGAGATGTACACGGAGGCCGATTACGATCAAAACCGAATTTTTGTCATTTACAGCCAGGAGCCACTTGTCAAGCCAGCCCTTTATGAAGCAGGTGAAGACGAAAAAGTGGAAATGCCTATGCAGATGGATCTGGTGGAATTTCAGAAATGGCTTGCCAAAAATCGTAGATACAACGAGGACATGGAGGTCGTCAGGTTGGATATCACGATACGAAAATAAATTTTCTTTTTTATCGTATTTTATTCATTGATTTCAATCCTGTACACACACACCATTTATCTCACCTAATTGTTATGAAAAAAATCATTTTCCTAAGCCTTATTTTGTCAGGTTTGGCAGTATCTGGTTTTGCCCAGACCTACCAGGAAAAGCTTGATCGCATGCGCGAGCGCATTGAAATGAAACTGGACAATCAGCAAAAACGGGTTGATTTACAGTTTTCCAACCAGTTGCGACGCATGTGGGTGCAGATGCAGTTTCAGCAGCCGGAAGATCGTCCGTCCATTCCCGAACCCACTGACCCGAGAGTATATAATCCCGCGACGAATATTCATCAGGGAGAAGTAGAACTCCGGGTAGACCCCAATTTTGACCCTTCACCTCAATATGTGGAAAGCCCGGTGAAAGACGTTAAAAAGAATTTGATTCCCCGTCCTGCTCCTTCCAAAGAACAGGATGTAGCTGTCAACGAGTTTGTGAAGGACCGTGCGAAAAAAATGGACCGTGAAGTTCGTGTTTTCTATTTTGGGAAATCGCTCAAGATGAAATACGATTCCAAAATGGAAATTTCTTCTCCTCGCACCCTTTCCAGCAATTCTATCGCCGAACACTGGGAGGGCCTTGAAGAAGCTCCGCATGAGTTTTTGATTTATCAGCTGACTAATGAGGCCAAGATCATGAATCTGAATGATTGGGGATTTGCTTTACTGATCAATGAAACGGGAAAGCAGATCTATCCGGGAGATAAAAATGCCCAGATCATGTTTAACTGGTTTTGTCTGAGTAAGGCTGGATATATGTCTACGGTTAGTTATGAGAGGGATCAATTATATCTGATGTTGCCTGCATATCAGGTGCTTTATGGAAAGAGTTTTCTCAGGGGCAAAGATCATAAATTGTATGCGATTGACCTTGATGGAGGAAATCCACAGTTAAGTCGTGCCAGAGTTTTCCAGGCTGCACATCCCGAAGCAAAGAAAGTCATGGACTTCTCAGTTAATTCTACCCCTGATTTCCCTGAATCTTTGAGAAGAAAGAGAGTGTCCTTTTCCTATAATAATGTCAATTATGTTATTCCCATTGATATCAATGAAAATACAGTTGCCTTCTACAAAACCTATCCTTTTGTAGACCTCGATATTTATTTGGGAGCACCTTTGGCTCAAAGTGCGAAAAGAAGTATGGTCGATTCCCTTCGTCGGATTGTAGAGCGGATTCCGGCTAAAGGAGGGCGAAGCAGGGAAATGGAAAGGGTAAACCTGATTCTGAGATTTGTGCAAACGGCCTTTCCTTATAAGTCTGATAATGACCAGTTTGGTGAGGAGAAGTACCTCTTTGGAGACGAAACGCTGTATTATCCATACAGCGATTGTGAGGATCGTTCTGTGCTATTTACCTATCTTGTGAAAGAAATAATGGGTCTGGATGTCGTGGGACTATTATTTCCCGGACACGCAGCTACGGCCGTTCATTTCAACGGAAATGTGCCCGGAGATTATGTGAAATATCAGGGAAAAAAATACATTATCTGTGATCCGACTTATATCAATGCGGATTTGGGTATGATGCTTCCCGATGTACAGGGACAGTCTGTGAAGGTTGTTTCACTTTAAAATCAAAACTGATTCCTTTATATTTTAGACCTTCCAGGTTTTAGAAACCTGGAAGGTCTAACTTTTAAAAAATATCTTATTCAAACCGAATCGCCTGCAAAGGCGAAATACGATTAATAATCACCGTTGGAATGAGCATCGAAATGGTACAAACCAGAATAACCCCCAGGTTTACCATCAAAAATCGCCCCCATACCCAGGCAATAGGCACTGTCTCAATAAAATAATCTTCCTGTCTGAGTTTAAACCACTCAAATATATCCTGGCTGGCGATTAGACCCAGTCCCAGAATATTTCCAATAATCACGCCCGCTGTTACGAGAAAAAATGCATTCCAGATAAACATTCTTCTGACTCTGTATGCTGCCAGCCCCATTGCTTTGAGAATACCTACAGTTCGGGTTCTTTCAATGATCAGGATTAATACCACTGAAGTCATATTGATAATCGCTACAATCATCATCAGTATCAGGATAAACCATACATTCTGATGCTGTAGTTCCAGCCAGTCGAAAATCTCCCGATAAAGATAGGTAATGGGTTCGGCACCAAACTGAAAAGGCGTCATTTCATTGACCTGCATGGTCGCTTCTTCAATATCTTCGAGGGTATATAGATTTACTTCAAATCCGGAAACATGATCCTCATCCCATTCCCATATTTTTTGTAATAATCTCATGTCACAAAGCATGATATTATTATCAAATTCCTCCATTCCTGTTTCATAAATCCCTGTAACGGTTACCGATCTTCTTTTGGTTGGCGGAGGGAGAAATTCCAGCCTGGCTTTATCTCCCAGTTTTAGATCCAGGGTATTAGCCTGTTTTCTGGAAATCAGAATTTCAAAGGATTGACGGTCCGATTCCAGATCGGGAAGTTCTCCTTCTTTGAGTACCGTAGAGAAAAAACTCCAGTCATAGTCTTTATCAACCCCTTTCAAAAGCACGCCATCCCAGCCAGCACTGGTTTTGATCAGTCCGGTTCGCAATACATAAGGAGAAACCGATTTGACGGATTTCATGGCTCTTACCGAATCGATGCTGGGCTCATTTTTGGGAAGCGGTGAGACTTCCGAATCCTGGGCACTGTAATAATTTCCGATTTGAATATGGGAGCCAAAACCAACGACTTTGTTTTGAATTTCAGTCTGAAATCCCTGTACGACAGAAAGCGAAACTTCCATGGTCGTAACGGCCAGAGCGATACTGATAATAGACAGTTTTACCACCAAACTGGAAGCAGCTCTTTTGGTTTTAAACGTAATACGGCGGGCAAAAAAATATTCGAAGTTCAAATTTCGTATCAATTTTGACTAATAACCCGGGAATATTGTCAAGGTAAGGGAAGTTTTCTTATTTTCCACCAGAGAACAAATATCTCCGAATTAATAAACATATTTTTATTCTCAATGAATATCGTCAAATATACCAAATTTCCGCTCTATATTACTATTTTCCTCACCTTGCTTTTGTCAATGGGGTGTGGGAATGAACAGGAGCAGGAAAATGCTCCGGTTGATGAAGCTGTAATGGAAAATCCAGACCGTCAAGGCATAAATGCAGTATCTGCCCGCAAGGCTCGTGTAGTAACCGGCCCCGAAAATCTCATATCAAATCATTTAAGTCTGTTGGAAGGAAAAAGAGTAGGGGTAGTCGCTAATCACACAGCTTTGGTTTTTGGGGCTAATCACCTGGTTGATACACTTTTAGCTTCCGGGGTAAATGTTACTGCGGTATTTGCTCCTGAACATGGTTTTCGCGGAACAGCAGATGCAGGAGAGCATGTAGAAAGCGGCGTCGACAAAAGGACCCGATTGCCGATCATTTCCCTTTATGGCGACAACCGTAAACCTACTCCTGATCAGATGAAGGATGTGGATTTAATCATCTTTGATATTCAGGATATAGGTTCAAGACATTATACCTATATCGGTACAATGACCTATGTAATGGAAGCCTGTGCGGAGAATGATAAAGATTTTATGGTTCTGGACCGCCCCAATCCCAATGGCTGGTATGTGGATGGGCCGGTTCTTGAAAAGGGAAACAATTCTTTTATCGGAATGCATGAAGTGCCCATTGTACATGGAATGACGATTGGAGAATATGCAGAGATGGTCAATGAAGAAGGATGGATGGAGAATGGGGTAAAGGCAAAATTATCGGTGATTCCATCTAAAGGTTATATCCATAAAATGAGCTGGGAAGAAACAGGTCTCACCTGGGTTGCTCCATCACCCAATATTGGCACTGAGTATGCGTCTTACCTTTATCCGGCTATTTGTTGGTTTGAACCAACTCCGGTGAGCCTCGGACGAGGAACTGACGATGCATTTACCATTATAGGGACTCCCTGGTTTCAATATGGTGAGGCTACTGCCCGGACAGGAGAGGAAGTTGATTTTTATGGACTAAAGGTGAAAAAATATTCGTTTACCCCGGTTTCTTTGCCCGGTAAATCCAAAAACCCCAAATTTCAAAACCAGGAATGTAAAGGCTGGGTTTTTCAAAACCGTGTGGATGGCAAGGAATTATTCCTCGCAGGCCTTTATTTACTTTCCGATTTATATGGTCAATACCAAAAGGAAATCGGGGGAAGTAATTTCTTTTTCAAAGGTTTTAACCGATGGCCTGGAAACACAACATTACAGGAGGATATTGCTGCTGGTAAATCTCC
>JAGQVA010000226.1 GCA_020438265.1 Bacteroidota bacterium | reverse complement strand
AATTATAACCACGCCCGTTATTTGCCTGACATGATTGATAGCATTCATCAATCTACGGTAAGGCCCGAAGAATTAATCATTGTCGATGACGGATCGACGGACAATTCTCTGGAGGTATTGGATGCCTATTCCCATCTGGATTATCTCAAAGTCATTTCTCTGCCCGAAAATCGGGGACAGGCTGCCGCTCTCAACGAGGCGCTTAAGCTGGCTTCTCAGAAATACATTATGCGAATTGATTCGGATGATTATCTCGATCATACGCGTATTGAAAAACAATTTACCTTTCTGGAAATTCATCCTGAAGTAGCGGTAGTAGGTACGAATGTGACTTATTTTGAAAATAAAACCGGGAAACTCATTAACCATTCCAATTATCCTATCGGAATGGAGAAAATACAGAAGCGCTTTAAAGGGGGAGGAAATGGAGTTTTGCATGGAACTGTGATGATGAGGCGACAAGCACTGCAAAAACTTCGTTATAACCCTGGAGTCGAACCTTCCACGGACTATGAGCTTTTTTCCCGAATGACCAGAGAGGGATATCGGTTCCAAAATTTACGTGAGTCTTTGACCTTTATGCGCATTTATCGGGATCAGAAAAAATCGAATAAATTTGCCGAGATAAAAATGAATTTTAAGCTGAGATATGCTATTTTTGGCGCCCGTGCCAGTAAATTAGCGGTTTATACTTACTATATCCATATTCATTTTTATCATAAATACCTGTTTGAAACGCATTCATTTCTCAGGTATATATATTTGACAGTTTCATCGCTTTTTCGCCCCGGAAAGTTGTGGCGCAGGTTATCTGGATGGTAGAGGAAAAAATTATAAAAGATTGAGTCGCCAAATACACCGGAATATATATCTGATTTCTTTAGTCCTGGCAGTAGGAAGTTTGCCACTTTCCCGTGCGGTTTTGTCGATTGCTACGATTGTATTACTGCTAAACTGGATAGTTGAAAGAAATTTCAGGGATAAATGGAATCTTCTTAAAAAACACCCTATCGCCTGGCTTTTTGCCGGATTTTTCCTTTTGCACCTTTTTAGCGGGCTTTATACTGACGCTCCGGGAATGTTTCAGCAGGATCTGGTGGTTAAAATACCTTTGTTGATTGTGCCTTTGGTTATCATTTCCTCTCCTTCGTTGACGGTTGAAGAGAGCAAATATGTTTTCAAAGCAATGATTCTGGGAGGGTTATTGGCCACGCTATACTGCCTGATCATTGCTTTTGATGAAAATATCACTCATGGTTTTACTCTGACCCGTTTATGGAATTGTTGGTGGAACTGGGGATGCGAAGATGGCAATGCCTTTCTCAATTACAGGTATTTTACTTATGAAAATTTTTCCAGCGCCCTTTCCTTACATCCTACCTATTTTGCCCTTTTCCTGAATCTGAGTTGTGTGTTTATCGTTTGGATCTGGCGGGATGAATGGAAGACTTACAAGCGTTTCTCTCATATCGGTTGGGCAATTCTTTTGGTTTACTTTTTTGGGATGATATTGATGTTGTCTTCCCGGATGCAGATTATCAATTTTTTAATCATTGGTCTGGGAGGTCTTTTTGTATATGGATGGAAAAGCCGCCGGATTGCGCTGAGTTTCTCGTTGATTGCAGTGATTGGCTTCCTGGCAGGAACGATTATTCTTGCAAATCCTCAAAACCGCGCCCGGTTTCTTGATCTTTTTGAAGATGAGCCCCTGGAAGTGGAGGAAGTCCATCATAGCGGTTCTGAAGTAAGAAAATATATTTGGAGGACTTCATTCAATCTGATTAGTGAGTCTTTTTGGCTGGGGTATGGTTCGGGAGATATAAAGGATGTACTAAAGACAGAGTATGAGGAGCAGGGATTTGATTATGGAGTCGAAAACTATATGAATGCGCATAATCAATTTCTTGAAACCTGGTTGGGCACAGGTGTGGTGGGTTTTCTTTATGTATGCCTGTTGTTTTTGATTCCTGCCTATGGTGCGATCAAAAGTAAAAACTATTTATACCTGATTTTTCTGGGGCTATTTTTCCTTTCCTGTCTGACCGAATCCTTTTTCAATCGTCAGCTCGGTGTGAATTTTTATGCATTTTTTAATGCGATTCTGATTTTTTCCATTCCCCCGAAAACGACGTAGGCGCACAAAATGACGTGGGCGCACAAAATTTTGTGCGCCCACGTTTTGGGTATGTATGTAACAAGGATTTACAGCGTATCCAGTACTGCACATACACTTCTTACTGCATCCGCAGATTCGTTGAGTAGGGCCATTTCGCTTTCGTTTAACTGAAGCTCAATGATTTTTTCGATTCCGTTTCTTCCCAGTACAACAGGTACCCCAAGGTAGAGGTCGTTGATGCCATACTCACCACTCAGGTAAGCACAAACAGGGAAAATTCGCTTGGAATCTTTCATAATCGCTTCGACCATCTGAGCTGCTGCTGCACCCGGAGCATACCAGCCAGAAGTACCCAGTAATTTCACAATTTCGCCTCCGCCGTTTTTGGTTCTCTCTACAATCTCATCGATTCTTTTTTCGCTAACCAGCTCAGTAACAGGGATACCGCCCACAGTAGTATAACGAGGCAGGGGTACCATGGTATCACCATGACCACCCATTAATACAGCCTGGATATCTTTAGGTGAAACGTTCAACTCCATAGCCAGGAAAGAACGATAACGGGCAGTGTCCAGTACACCAGCCATCCCCATTACGCGGTTGGATGGAAATTGGGCTGTCAGATAAGCCTGATAAGTCATAACATCCAGTGGGTTGGATACCACAATGATGATACAGTCAGGAGAGTGAGCGATGACGTTTTGCGTAACGGATTCAACGATTTTGGCATTGGTAGCGATGAGGTCATCACGGCTCATACCTGGTTTACGGGGGATTCCGGAGGTAATGACGACTACATCAGATCCTGCCGTTTTGGAGTAATCATTGGTAGAACCGGTGATAAGTGTATCGAAGTAATTTACCGGAGAGGTTTGCCATTGGTCGAGGGCTTTCCCTTCAGCAAAATTTTCTTTTATATCAACCAGTACTACTTCGTTGGCTACTTCAGCCCGGGCAACACATTCGGCGACGGTGGCTCCAACATTACCGGCACCTACAACTGTAACTTTTGACATGGAGAATTTATTTATTTGAATTTTTAATATTTGACGAATCGGTAATTCTAACCAATCACGCAAAAATAAGCGCTGTTTATACGAAATCCAACAATCATTCGTATTGGAAAGGCACAGAAGTTGTACTATTTGTGTAAAAAGTGAAGCAAATGAAAAGCTGCGACACTTTTGAAAGAAATCTAACCTGGTTGTTTAGTGATTTTTATTGGACGAGTCAGTGGAAGGCATGAAACTTGTTTTGACTGTAAATGAAGAAAAATCCTTAACTTCTCTCCAAAAACCTAATTTTAACCTCATCTTTTCGTTATAAGACATAGGTTTTAATTATGTTGAATATTTAAAATTTTAGAATTACCAATTATAAGATCTACATAATGAGATATCTGCCGGTTGTAACACTTCTCTATTTAATCCTGTTATTTGCCCAAACCAGCGTTTACAGCCAGATTTCAAAAGAAGAAAAGAAATTTTGGAAAAATAAGGCAAAAATGTACGTGAAAAACCCCTTATCCCTTAAAGGGGAATTTGAAAACTATCAGGAACAAATCAAGGACCTGAAGACGAGAAATAAAGATCTGATGCAAAAAGGTTCTGGTGGCGGCGGCCAAAGTAGTGAGGTCGTTGATAGCTTACGTTGGGCCCTAGTCCAGGCGGAAGCAGAGCTGGAAGCTTTGAAAAGTAAAAACCTCAAACTGGAAAGTGCTTATGCTGGCCAGAAAAAGGTGAATGACATGGCTATTCAGCCGGGATTGGTTTATCGGGTCCAGATCGGGGCATACGTTTTCTATGAAATGGATAACCCTCCGGTGAATGCTGGCGATTTTGTCGCAGAGCGAGCTGACGGATTCAATAAATATGTAATTGGAAGCTATCGTACCTACGAAGAAGCAGGTGAGTTTAAAGATGAAATTCGCAAAATGGGCATTAAAGATGCCTGGGTAGTGCCTTATATTGATGGGGTCAGAGTTACCATTGAAGAAGCGAATACTTATCTCGGAAATCAGGGAAAAACCTCGCTGCTCAACAATTAGGATTAAATTAGGATCATATATAGAATTGCCCATTAGTCTATCGCGGAGACTAATGGGCTTTTTAGATATGTGGTTGTCCAGTCTTAAATATTTTACTAAATTCATTGTAGGAAATGATAATGAAATGCCATTTATTCCTTTAAATAGTACCATCCCTGGTGTAGCCCTTGGTGTCTGGAAAATCGAGGAACCGGAAATTTTTTTTCTGGAAAGGGTAAAGCTGTATGAAAATGAATGGCTGAGACTTTCGGAAATTTCGCACCCACAAAAACGCCTGGAATGGCTTTCAAGCAGACTCTGTATGAAAGAACTGCTGAAAATTACTAATAATGTAAGGGTTGAGTCTCTCAATAATACCAATGGCAAGCCTTACCTGACGAATAATCCTCATTATATTTCTTATACCCATTCTAATTTTTATTCTGCTGCAATTGCTTCGCGTTCATTTGAAGTGGGAATTGATATTGAATATTTGAAACACAAACGCAATCTCAGGACTCGTTTTCTTTTTATGAACGATAGAGAACTGGCTTTTTTTGATGCTACCCCGGAATTTGAGCTTTTTCTGCTTATCTGGAGTGCCAAAGAAACGATATACAAGCTTTATGGGCAGGGTGTGGCCTTTAAAAACAATATCCTCATTGATTTAGACAATTTTGTTTTTGGCAAACAGGGAATTCTTCCTGTTGTAGTGGATAAAGGCGACCATCGTCGGGAATTCGAAATTCATTTTATTATTCATGATGAATTTCTGCTTACGTATGGCCACGACTTACTGCCTAAAGAGGAGCCTGTCAGACAATAATTTATTCCCCCCTTCTGTTTTATAACCATAGAAAATTCAAGCTCATGGCAAAACTTTTCCTTCATATCACCCTGGGGTGTTTTTTCGGTTTGTGCTTTCTTGCAGAACTGGCTCATGCTCAGGAAATTGAGAAGCTGAATAGTTTCAGTATTTATCAGGATCATAAGGAAGTGATTAATCTCGATTCATTTCATCAGCAGAAACTGATTGTGATCATTTTTACCAGCTCGAATTGTTCTTACTCCCTTCAATACCAGCAAAGATTGGCAGAGCTTTATCAGGCCTTTCAATCCCAAAAGGTGACATTTATTGCTGTTAATAGTAACGATCCCAGTATCAGTGGAAGAGATTCTGTCTCCCGAATGCACGAAATCTCTCCCTATCCTTTTCCTTATGTAAAAGATGAAGACCAAAGCATTGCCCGCAAATTAAAAGCTACAACAAATCCCGAAGCAATTGTACTGATTCCTAAAAATGGCACATTTCAAATAGGCTATCGGGGAAAAATTGATGATAATCCGCTAAGCGCAAAGCTGGTAAAACGCCATTTTTTACGGGATGCCTTAACTCAATTATTAAAGGGCAATAAACCATCTGTCGTGAAGACAAATCCTCTGAGTTGCGAAATTACCTGGATTGAATAAGATGTAGAGTGTTAATATTATTCTGTTAAAAAGTCAGAGGCCAGATTTCAGAAGGCAGAAGGAAAAAGGGCTGTTTTACTTTTTAGTTCTGACTTCTGAAATCTGACTTTCTTTATGCCTCTCCCTGCTGTTCTACTGCAATTTCAGATTTGCCTTGATTAGTACCATTGGCTGAAGGAATTTTTATTCCCGGACGCATCGTAAAAACGGGAAAAATAGCGTGATTAATTACATTGGCGGTAACTGTGCCAATGACCATATTGCCAAGACCACTTTTCCCATGGGTGCTCATCATGATTAAATCACTTCCTTTTTCCTTCCCATATTTGATAATTTGTTGGGCAGGATTGTCATCTTCAATAATCAAATTGTGAACCTGATGAATTCCGTGATCAGACAGGATCTCAGCTTCTATTTCCACATTTTTAACCGCTTCATCTATTTCTTCCTTACTGGAACCAACAGGAACGACAGAAATAATGGTAACGGCAGGACCCATTCTCGAAAAATGTTCGCAGATATATGCCCTGATCTCGGAAAAATCCTCTTTCAGGTCAATGGGAATCAGGATATTGCGAAATCCTTTGGGATTACTTCCCGAATTTTTTTCAATTTGATTATAGGTAATTACCGGACAAGGTGCACCACTGATGACCTGATTGGTATTGGCTCCCATAAATGGCGTCTCATTTTCTCCGGGACCTTTGGACGCAATCACGATTAACTCGCTTCCCAGCTCTTCCGCTTCCCTGATAATCTGTTCAGATGCACGGCCAACCCTGATACTGGATTTACATTTGACAGCATAAGGGACATATTTCTTTTTTGCTTCCCGGAGTAGGGTGCGAGCATTCTGAGTCGCTTTTTCCATCATTTTGCTGGAACTGAGATCCAGCCCAAATACAACTCCAAAGGATTGAGGTAATACATTGATTACATGGAGAAGGGTGAGGTCTGCCTGAAATAATTGGGCGAGAAAACTGGCTTTTTCGATGGCTTCGTAAGAGCTTTCAGAGAAGTCCACCGGACAAAGAATATTTTTGAAGCGGTGCATAGTAAGTAGTTGTAGGTAGTTATAGTAGTAGAATCGTTAAATGGGTTAATTAATATAGGAAAAATGTCTCAGGTTTCATAAAAGTTTTGATTCTAAATTAGGTTGATTACCTTTGAATTAGGTCAAATGAATAATTTTTAAAACACGAAAGGATAAAAAATGAAAAGATATTATTTGTATTTACTTTCAGCATTATTGCTGATTGCCGCCTGTGCAGAAGAAAAACAGGAAGCGGCAGAGGATACTTCCTCAACCCCTGAGATTACCTTATCTCCACTGACTGGTTCCCCGGCATTTGCTGATGCGACGCTTTCACTTACGAGCGCGACGCCCGCCGCTGACGGCAATTATGACTTTGCTTTTGAGGTACAAAATTATGAATTGGGAGCTCAGACGGAGTCTAATCCTGTCAACAGCCTGGCCAATTCTGGCAATGGGCAGCATATTCACTTTATTGTTGATAATAGCCCTTATTCGGCTCATTATGAAAGTTCTTTTTCTACCGATAAATTAAGTGAGCCCGGTAACCATGTGGTACTGGCTTTTCTTTCCCGTTCTTATCACGAGAGTGTAAAAAATCTGGCTGAAGGTGCCAGTTCTTATGTGATCGAACAGTATCAGGTAGGAGATGGCGATGCTGAAGAGGTTGATCTTTCTGCGCCGCACATGTTTTACAGCCGCCCCAAGGGCAGTTATAAAGGTGATGAAATCAAGCGCCTTCTTCTGGATTTCTTCCTGCTCAATGTAGATCTTTCTCCTGATGGAAATAAAGTCCGTGCCACGATCAATGGTACAGAGTTTATGATTGACAAATGGCAGCCTTATGTGATTGAAGGCCTTCAGCCCGGAGAAGTTATCGTAAAACTGGAACTGCTTGATGCTGACGGAAATCTGATTGACAGCCCCTTTAATCCGGTGGAAAGAAGTGTGACACTGGAAGCCGCAACGGAGGAATAATTACTTTTATTTAAAGTATGTAATGAAGCAGTAAAAAATACTAAAAAAGTCAGAAGT
>JAGQVA010000225.1 GCA_020438265.1 Bacteroidota bacterium | reverse complement strand
AGATGATGATTTGGCTGGACCAGCTGTTCCTGTTTCATTGGACATTTCTGGTTTGGCCAATGGGAGAGTTTTGGTGCATCATTATCGGGTGGATAAAAACCACAGCAATTCGCTTACTGCGTGGGAGAAAATGGAATCGCCACAGTATCCTACTGCCAGCCAGTATTCTGCGTTGGAAGAGGCGGGTCAGTTGGAAATGTTGGAGGCTCCATATTGGTTGGATATTGAGAATGGGAAATCTGTGATCAGGATTGATTTGCCCAGGCAAGGAGTTTCTTTGTTGAAGTTTACCTATTAATTGTTTTAAGTGAGGATACAATAATTATTATCACGACTGATTTATTATTTGTCCAAAACCTTCCAGGTTTCGAAAACCTGGAAGGTTTAAAAGTGAAAGAAAATCAGTCGTGATAATGATTAATATTCTTTTTCAATCATTTTTGAGGAAGGTTTGTGTATAGCGCGTACCCCACAGAGTATACACAATACACCTTGTCATGCGAATTCCTGGTATCCTAATTCCTTTTTTAACCACGTTAAAAAACTCAAACAATTATGGCTACCCCCAACTCTAAATTTATATGTTTCATTTGAAGACCAGAACTCCATTCCAGATGGATAACCAGGATATTTACTTTCATCCCAGTAAAGGGTAGTTTCCTCATAGTCGTGTAATCTGAACGCCGATCCACAGTTTCCTTCAAAGACATACATGCCAGAGACTTTAAAATTATCTGCTTCTGGCGGAAATCCGAATCGTGAAACTAGTGGTCAAACCCGGAAGTTATTGACCATTATGATTATGTAATATTTCATTTTTAACGAAACCATTGAACTTCCATTTGAGGGGCTTAGCCCGCTCATGATTATGAAACTCAATATAAGCGTTGATTTTGGTTTCGAGTTCATTGACAGAGGAAAAATTTCCATTTTTGATTACATGTCGCTGTAGGTTGGCGAACCAGTTTTCAATAGGATTGAGCCATGAGCAGTGTTTGGGCGTAAAGACAAATCGGACTCGGTGGTGCTTTCTTTCAAGAAAGGCTCTTCGTGAGGCTTTGCTTTTGAGTATGCCTTTCTTTCCCTTGATTCCCAGGTCTATCTCATATTCTTCCATTTGTGCAATCCATCGGACAAGTGTTTCTGAGAGATGGATATTGAGCTGGTCAGCTAGAATGATGATCTGATCCATTTGGGGTAAGCTGTAGACGGTTTGTTTGACAAAGTCGGCATAGTCTATTTCATCCCGGGTGGGCCCCAGGTGATGGTTGATCACCTGGCCGTCTTCGACGTTATTGGCAGCGATTAACGTCGTTGTTCCGTGACGGATATATTCATATTCTACCCGTTTGTGACCTCCCTGGCTCTCAGGAGCTCTTTCTACCTTTCGCTCAATGGCTTGTATGCCCGTTTTTTCATCGATACTGATTAAATGAACATTAGGCCAGCGATGAGAGATCACTCCCAGGATGAGCTCACAAATCAAAGCCACTCGCTGGACAAATTCATCCCAGTTATCAATCTTGGGGAATAGCCAATACTCAGATTTATGCGGTTGGAGGGGGGTACTTTTTTAAAATCCGCCCAATCTGGCTGGACGAAATCGAAGCAACAATCCCTTTGGCCATAGCCACATGGGCCAACATCTGATGGGTCCAGTCCGTCATTTCCCACCCATGATGATGGGGAGAATCACAAGCCAGGGCCACAATCTGCTGCTCCTGGGCCAAGGTAAATGTCTTGGGGCTACCCGGACGAGGTAAATCTTGAAGCAACGCTACTAATTGCTTGCGATAATCCGACTGACTCAGCCGGTTTGACTTGATCAAATCTTCTGCCTCTGTTAAATCTGGATACACCTCTTCCCAACGACGACGCCAGACTTTAACCGTGTTGCGAGAAATCCCCAAACTACGTTGGATGTGGGAATTACTTTGACCCTGATGGGCTAGTAATAAAATCTGGGCTCGTGTGGAAGTTTGTTGTCCTGTTTTATGACTACGAACTAATTCTTCGTAGACCGATACTTGATAGGAGGTCATAATGATTGCCTCGGCGGGTGGATGTCCTCTTCCCATGGGTATTTTTCCTCAAAGAACGTAAATTATTTATTATGGTCAAACATTTGCGGGTTTGACCACTAGGTACATAATTACCATTGAAGAAGAAATTACTACCTGGTCCCAGAAGCAGTTTTGACAAGTAGCTTTCGTTAGGGATGTTACCCGTTTCGCCGTACCCGGCTCTCAATTTAATCAGATCAAAAGGACCAGCATCAAATAAATTGCTAAGGATTACCCCTCCACTAACGGCCGGGAAAGTACCCCATTTGTTATTATCTCCAAATTTGGAAGATCCTTCCTGACGAACACTTGCAGTCAGATAGTAAGTATCGTCATAGCTCAGGTTGATCCGGCCAAAGAAAGCAACCAGTTCGCTGCTATTTTTGTAGCTGGATACAGTACCCAGTCCTCTTTTGAAATCCAGAGATGCTTCCAGATTGTTATATGTAAAGTTATCAGCGATAAAATTACCTCCTTCTGCAAAGAAGCCTTCGTTAACGAAGTTTTGGTAAGAATATCCACCAAGTACTTTAAGGTTCAATCCACCAAAATCATTTTCGTACTGTACGGTTGCATCAAATACCTGTGTATAACGATCATTGGAACCACGGTTAGCCAATCCATTTCTGTCGGCACCTCTCCAGAAACTCTGCTTGTCAAAATACTGAGCAGTCAGGTCATTTTCACGCTGAAGGGCGTAAAATCCACCAATAGTCAGACCATCAACAATCTCCCAGTCAGCTCTTAGATTAACATTCAAACGTTTGTCATTTCTCTGATTCACGTTTTGATCCAGAATAGCAAATGGGTTATAGTAGTCAAACAAGATCTGCTGGAAGTATCCGTCATACGTTTCTACCAAAGGATCATTAGCAGCTGCATACACAGGAGCAGTAGGATTATAGATAGTCGCGTAACGGAAAGCATCATTGAATCCAAGATCAGAATCACGGCTGGTAGCAGCGAGGTTTACATTCAGTTTCAAACGGTCATTAAAAGCTCTCTGAGTCAGGTTCAAACGACCATTCAACTGGCTGAATCCAGTATTCAAAGCTACCCCTTGTCCATTTCTCAGGTTAAAAGAAACCCGGTACTGAGTTTGTCCGGAACCACCAGAGAGGGCAACATTGTGAACATGAGAAACCGCATCACGGGTAATCTGATCAAACCAGTCTGTGGAAGAGCCCAGATCAGAACTTCCCGGAAAATTTCTGTACTCATCAGCAGTCAGGATATCAACCGTTCTATCAATCTGCTCAAGAGCAACATAACCACTATAGTCTACCTTGGATACTCCGGGAACCCCCTTTTTGGTAGTAATAATAATTACCCCTCCAGAAGCACGAGTACCATAAATAGCAGCAGCAGAACCATCTTTTAATATATCAATGGACTGGATATCATTAGGATCTACACTGTTTAGCGAAGCTCCCGGAACGCCATCAATAATAATCAGGGGAGAAGAACCTTGCCCCAAAGAAGAAATACCACGAAGACGGATATTAAAGCCGGCATTGGGGTCTCCACCTGGTCTTGCAATAGCCAAACCGGCGACCTTACCCTGAAGAAGCTGAGTAGGGTCATTGACGTTACCCTTATTGAAATCTTCAACTTTAACACTGGTAATCGAACTGGTTACTTCTTTTGCTTTTTGTGTTCCATAACCTGTTACAACGACTTCTTCCAGTGTAGACTCAGAAGCCAGCATAGTAACATCAATCTCTGATCTTCCCCCTACAGCAACTGTTTGCCTTTCGTATCCAACATAAGAGAAAATCAAAGTAGCATCACCAGATGCTGCAACTGTGTATTTTCCCTGATCGTCAGTAAAAGCACCGGTTGTTGTTCCCTGAACAAGTACCGTAGCTCCTGCTAAAGGAGTTCCATCACGATCAGAGGTAACGGTACCTGTAACCGTTTGGGCATACATGCCTCCACACGCAAAAACTCCCAACAGGGAGAATATAAGAGCGCGGAACCACTTTGCTTTGTGTTTAATGCTCATAATAATAGTAGTTAAAAATTTGCCATTTCTTATGCCTGAAATGGACTGTTGCTTGGTTAATTTTAAACGTTTAGCCTATTAACAAAACATAATGAAAGATGGGCCTTTCTTCCAAAATGGAAAAAGGAAATTTTTATCCGAATGTTATGCATGAATCCTGCCTGGGAAGTAGTCTGGCAGAAGTATTATGCGAATAGATAGTAGTCCTTTCCGATAAAGTATCTTTTAAATGTTTGTAATAGTTTAGTCCTAAAAATAAAATTCCGTGTATGGAAAACAACAAAAAGCTCATTTTGTACTCCAAAAGTGGCTTTTTGCCTTTTTCCCTAACATAAAGATTGGGATTTTTTTCAAACAAAGCAAGACCGTATCTAATTGAAAATCAGGAAACAAAAACCGAAATCGATTACGTAAACCTTTTCGGAAGGAAAAAAAATTCCATTAAATCAAAAAAAAACGACTATTTTAACCTTAAAGGATTGCTTATGCAGAAAAAACAAATTACTCTGGCTGACCTGGCCAAAGAACTTGGAATTAGTACCGCCACCGTCTCGCGCGCTTTAAAAGACTATCCGGATATTAGTGAAGAAACCAAAAGAAAGGTTTTGGAACTTGCAAAGAAACTTCATTACAGACCCAATAGTATAGCAGCCGGGCTACGCAAGAGAGAATCCAGAGTAATTGGTGTCATTATTCCTGAAATTGTGAATCATTTTTTCTCTTCTGTCATTAAGGGAATTATGGAAGTGGCCTATGAAGCGGGCTACCGGGTTATGCTTTGTCAGTCAGATGAATCTTATGAAAAAGAGGTAAAAGATGCTGAGACTTTGTTAGCTAATCGAATTGATGGCCTGATGGTTTCAATCGCCCATGAGACTTCAGATTTTCAGCATTTCCGGGAGTTTCAGGATGCAGGCATTCCCATCGTGTTTTTTGATAAAGTTCCGCTGGTAGAATTTGAAAACGTTTCCAAAATCGTCGTTGATGACTTTCAGGGAGCTTATAACAGCGTCCAGCACTTGATAAGCATGGGAAAAAGACGCATCGCCCATTTCAGAGGGCCTTTAATTGCCTATACTTCCAGAAACCGGCTTGAAGGGTATAAAAAGGCGCTTTCTGATAGTAATATCCCCATTGATGAAAATCTGATTTTTGGCTGTCAGGATATTTCTCTGGAAGAGGGATATAATTATTGTCGACAGGCACTGGCACTTGATGAACCGTGCGACGCTATTTTTGCCGTAACGGATATGGTTGCCATGGGAGCGATGATCGCAGCACGAGATGCAGGAGTAGTTATACCTGACCAGTTGGCAATTGCGGGTTTTAGCAACTGGAAAATATCTGCGCTGATGGAACCTCCTCTAACTTCGGTAGATCAGCCGAGCCTCGAAATGGGCAGACTGGCCAGTAATCTCCTTCTCAAAGAAATCCAGGCCAATAAAAAGGAGATAGAGATAAAATATGAGACGCATGTACTCAAAACTCATTTAATGATACGTGGCTCCTCAGATAAAAACGCAATCCTCACTACACGACAGATTCTTTTACATTAGACCAGAAGAAAAAACAATTACGTTATATTTATCAGTTGAAAAGATTTTCGACTGTATATATATATAATATGTCAAAATGATCATTCTTCTTTTTCTTTCATTGTTTCATCTATATCCTTCTCAAACTGACAGCAATCCGGAACCAGCTGAATGGCTCACTGATTTTGAAGAGGCATGCCAACAGGCCAATGAAAAAAACCTTCCGGTATTGATGGTTTTTTCAGGGTCTGACTGGTGTAAACCTTGTATCAAACTCAGAAAGGAAGTGTTTGATAATCCTTATTTTGTAGAAAACGCCCCCGGTCACTTCATTCTTCTCAATCTGGATTTCCCTCGTTATAAAAAAAATCGCCTCCCTAAAGAAATGGAAAAACACCATTATGAAATGGCAGATCTTTATAATCCAAAAGGAGAATTTCCACTGGTTCTTATTCTTAAAAATAAAAAAGTGATTGGTCGTACCGGATATTCAGCGGAAGGGGCACAAGCCTATCTGGAAGATCTGATTCAAATCACGCAGGAAACCGATGAAAATCAATAAAAAAGCGATCTGTTACCTTGTTCTTCTCATAGGGTTTCATGCCTTTCCCGGGATGGTTATATCTCAGAGCAAGTTCAGATTTGGGCTGGGTTTTCAAACAGGTGTGGAAGCTGGCTGGTGGATTTACAACAAAGGATTTAATGATACGCTTCCCGGAAATCACATGGGTTATGACCGCACGCATTTGTCATTTTTGACACCAAGCGAACTGAAACTCTCTTTCAGAAGTGAATCCTTGATGTTTAATCTGGGTGTGGGAAGAGCCAGAATCGGCGATAATGTAATGATTGGCTCGGAAGACAGAAGAAGAGACAGAACCCGTTATGCCATTTCTTCAGGAAACGCCGTATCGGTGTCGAGAATTCTGATTCAGGGAGGTCCCGCCCTGATCAAAAAAGAAAAATACAGGTTCTATCCTGCTCTGACATTAGGCCTTTTTTCCCTTGAAACTACCCATCCGGATCGTTTTTTCTTTGCTACAAAATGGTTATGGAAACTAAGCCTGGAAAATCATATTTCTCTTTCCAAAGGGTTTGATTTATTGGTTAATCTCGCATATACAGACATGAAAATTTTTACTACCAGTGAAGCTCCCGTTGGCTCAGAGCACGATATCTATAGTATTGGTATTAATGTTGGCGCAAATATTTGGTTTAAATGAACAACACATATTATGTAAGAGATGAACTGCTATCGCTGGACGATTTTCATCCCGTTAGGGATGAAATGTGGGTAGAATTAAGCGCATTCTCCACCTCTTCCCGCCAGGATTTGCGTCGCTACGACACAAATCCTGGCGGGAATTTAGGACAACCTCAATTCTACCCACATTTGACCCCTAATGGGGTCTTTCTCTTCCGAGAAATTTTTTATCATAAAACCCTGAAAGCTCACTTAAGAATTTCCTTAGTTCTCCTAATTGCGTGGCTTTATAGCCTTCTTAACAACCCCTTATCCGGTCAATCTCCTTCCTCTCACAGTACAGTATTAAATTTAATGGGCTCGCGATTTGAAATCAGAGCAATTGCCTCAGATGATTCGGTCGCAAAAACAGCAGTTATTCAAGCCATCGATGAAATCAAACGAATTGAATCTTTGATCTCATCCTGGGACCCTCATTCTCAAACCAGCGAAATTAATCGGATGGCAGGTGTCAGGCCCGTCAAAGTCAGCAATGAATTATTCCAGTTAATCAGCCGCAGTCTGAAAGTATCCCAACTGACCGGAGGAGCATTCGATATTTCCTATGCTTCAGCTGATAGAATCTGGAAATTTGACGGATCAATGACAGCGCTTCCTTCTGAAGAAGAAGTTGCCCGGTCAGTTGCCCGCATCGGCTATCAGAAAATTATTCTCAACCCGGCAGATACTTCTGTTTATTTAAAAGAAGAAGGAATGAAAATAGGATTTGGGGCCATTGGAAAGGGATATGCAGCTACCAGGGCGAAAGAAATCATGAATCAGGCAGGAGCAACCGGAGGACTGGTTAATGCCGGAGGAGATCTTACCTGCTGGGGGGAAAGT
>JAGQVA010000224.1 GCA_020438265.1 Bacteroidota bacterium | reverse complement strand
AATTCATCTTCCTCCATAATCCGACAGGACAGGTCAATCCCTTCTATCTTATGTTTAAAACGCCAGCTTGTTCCATCCTGTGTTTTTTCAAAAAGCAATAAGCCTTCATACGTTCCTACCAGCATCAAATCAGGATATCGCTTCAAATGCAAAAATTTCCATACGCCGGTTTGAGAATACAGGCGTTTTAATTCTGAAACATCAATCCAACCTGCTCCCAGATGTTGCCCTGTGAGCAACACTTCATCAATATTGGCCAGGGTCCACGTAGGGCTTTTTGAATTTGCGACTTCTGCAAACTGTGGGGAAATTAGGGTCTGAGGCAGGTTAAGCCATTTTTTGAAGTAAATTCCCTGATTGGTTGCCATATATAAATTGTCCCCATACACAATGCTGGAATAACCACTTCCCTGGATTCCCTCTCTGGAATCGACAAAACTGAAGGGAGACTGGATTTCCACATAGGAAATTCCGTTTTCCAGTCCCAGCCACAAACCTCCGCTTTCATCCTCAAACATGCTCAGTACAGAATTATTCAATATTCCCCTTTCTTTATTGATGATCCTGACAGGGTTTCCCAACGAATCAATAATGATGATTCCGTTGTATGAAGTGCCAATGGCAAAATCTCCGTTCTTCAAACGTATCCCGCAATATGTGCGATTTTGGGCCAGATAACTGGACGCAAAATTTCCCCAGGGAGTAATTTCTCCATCCTGATAATGAAAAATCCCCGAAGCCCGGGTTACAATTAACATTCCCCCATGAGGGTGATTAATCATGGATGTAACCAGTTTGTCTTCAAAAAAATCACCATGCGGAATGAGGGTTAATCCATTTTTATCCCAGATTTTAATTCCCGCCTGCGCCTCATTCACATAAATCTGATCGTTAATCAGAAACAGATTTTCAAATCTTGTCTGGGTTTGTACGATCTCAAAAGAGTCTCCTTTCTGGACAAAAATGGCTTTATAGGTTCCCCAAAAAATTTCTCCTGGAGTGATAAGCACTTTCCAGATATCATCAAACCGTTGAAAATTTGGGGGAAGATGTGAAAGCAAAGAATGATATTCCAATCTCCCATTGATGCCGGCCTGAAAAAAACCCAGTTCATCCTGCCCTCCAACGTAAATCAAACCTGTGCTATCAATATCAATGGATCGAATGATAGATTTATTGGCTAATGGATAACAGGCCCAGTTTTTCCCATCAAATTCCAGCAGTCCCAAATTATTCCCGAAATAAATAATTCCCCGTTCGTCTTGTTTGACAGACCAGTTTTGGGTTTCCGCCTGATAATCTTTTTTACTGTAATTGTAAATAGGCGGAAAACCAATTTTGCCGGTTTGCCCATGCAACAGAGCAAACCAGCAAATGAAAAAACCATTAGTCAGAATTTTTTTGAGCATGGTCTGAGTAGTCAGGATATTTTACCTCACATAAAACGGCACATTAGCAGTTGCGACATTGCCATTACCATCATAAGCATAAACAAATAAACGATATCCACCAGTCTTCACAGGAGCGCGAAAAACAACTTTCCCTGCACTTCCTGAAGAAAGGTATTCATCATCGAGTCTTGAAAATTGACTTTTTTCTCCTTTAAAAACAATTCTTACCGGGTCTGGCACTACTTCGGCATCTCCTCCCGAACCCGTAAGTCCAATTTCAGACTCAAGAATTTGCCATTTGTAGATGAGATTATCCTTGTCCGGATCTGTGACATCAGCAAAAATTTCATAAGGTTTATTCGGCTCCAGGTAAATATTATCCATCGCTTCTTTGCCATCAATCTTTAGAGCTGCAATATGCGGAGCACGGTTTTCAGGCCATTCACTGGACCATTCGTGTTGTAACACATCGGAAACTTCCGTCTCTTCTCCGTTTTCCATAAATATGCCATACCAGGTAGGTGTTGTTTCCTGCTTTTGTCCCCAGAGAAATACATAAGAGCCTACACATTTTTCACGATCCCTGGCAATTCCTTCCTGAAATCTTTTTTCATACCAGTAAGCTTTGGTGCTGCTGCTTTGTTCGATGGGTGCTCCCCATTCTGTCGTCGGAACCTCCCAGTGTCCATTGGGGCCCCATTCTGATATGATGTAGGGTCCTTCCCAGCCATAACTTCTGATTTGTTTATCTATACCGATCAGCTCTCCATAAGTATTGATTCCATAGATATCGATATGAGGCGCTTTTTCCTTAATGAGCTGAACTTCAGCCACATCAAGTCCAGCAGTCACAGTCATCGTTGGATGATTGGGGTCTTCCTCATGCACCATTTTTGCGATATCATTGATCGCATCCCATACCTTTCGGTTGCTGTACATCAGGTCATTTTCATTACCGATCCCCCAAAGCAAAACTGCAGGGTGATCTTTATACTTGCGCACAACCTCACGAAAATTTTCAAACTGGGCCTGGACTGCCTTTCCGTCATTATAATCAAACCCCTGGCGCTCCTGCCCTACCCATAAGCCAAATAAAACACTCAACCCCTTCTCATGAGCCTCATCAAGCACTTTCACTGCATCGGCTGCTCCCCAGGTACGAATGGAATTGGCGCCATATTCAATTGCCTTGTCCAGATAAGTCTGTCCGCCTACTCCTTTTATGTAATAAGGCTGACCTCCACGATAGAGTTGATACCCATTTTCGTCTTTTTTGATTTCGACTTTGATTGCTCCGGAATAATTTTGAGCATAAGAAGCAATTTGCACCATGCTCAATACAAAGGTTAACAGATACACGATTCGATTCATAGCTAGTCCTTTTTGATGTATTAATTTATTAACAATGAGAAAAATTATTTTGTTTAATTATATGAAAAAATAGCATTTTTTGATCAAACAAGTATCTTTTACTCAATGGTGATGTAGTCATGATGTAGTCCTTTTTCTATGCGACGTATTGGTGATGAGGTCAAACATTTCTTCACCAAAGATAGTTGATCTACATTTGTAATAGAACGTCAGACAACTAATTCCTCGATTCTTATGGGACTACTACGATTAACTACAAGGAACCTTTTTCTGGTTCTTCTTTTTCTTCTGACTACCCAAAAAACATTTACTCAATCTGCCAGAGTAACTTCCCAAATGGATGAAATATCTGATGGATTACCTTTAGACACGATTGCTCTCCCCGAGGGTTATCTGACTCCGGCAGGTGATTCGATCATCCGTATTTCACCTTTAAAAAAACTGACACTTACCGGGTATTATCGATTTTTTGGTTATGGAAGAAATATGACCCAACCCTACCCCAACCTGACTCCTTATGAAAAAACCTTTGGAGTAGGTGATGGCTACCGGGAACCCATGCTTTCGATGCTGGTAATGGGGCGCCCAAACGGGAAATCCAGCTTTATGACTGAGTTGTATTTCTTCACACCTTATAATGGGGACTACACAGACAATACCTTCACCATGAACCTGGGCTTAAATTTCTATGGAAATTTTCGCACCCAATACGGAAGGTTTGGTGTGAGAGCCGGAGGAATTCACTGGTATTCCATGAGTTCCTTTACCATGGGTATTTTCCAGGCCTTTGACCTATACAGTATTTTTGACCGTACGCCCTGGGAAGGCGTGAATAATACAGATCGCTATGAAACGTATTATAACACCGGTTCGGTTAACCGCGATACCCGCTGGAATAACAGAGCTTTTCAGGGACTGATTGTTGATGGAGGCTCCTTGCCCGGAGGATTGTCTTTTGGGGTACTTTTTGGCAAAGCTCAGCCTAATGGTGGACTTCGCAATGGTATCATGGACCCGCTTTCTACCATTAATAATTTTGGTGTTGGGGGAAATGTCCCTACGTATCGGGGTTTTTCAGGAATTGATCGCGCGCTCCCCAACAGTTTCTCTGGCCTGAGAGTCAAAAAGGATTTTGGCAAAAATTTTCTGGCCTATAACACCATTTACAGTCGCTCACGGGTCGATAGCATTAAACCCCTGTTTCGTACCTACGCGGTGCATACACTCGATTTTAACTTCAAACCTGCCAAACTGGACATAAGCGGGGAAATTGGTGCAGGTAATTTTGCACTGCCAGGTCAGGATCCCAAATGGGGAGAGGTTGCGATGCTACGGGCCCGGATTCCGGCTGATTACACCTTTTTGCCTATTGACATTCAGGTGTATCAGATTGGAAAAAATTTCTATAACGATAATGGTGCGATTCTCACCAATTCCAATCCCGAAATTCAGGGACAGATTCTGGGTGTGAATCAGGCTGGGCAAGCTTCTGCCGGAGGCGCATTAACTCAGGTCGGTCAATTGTCTCATAACAGACGAGGTATAAATATCTTCACTGAGAAGAAAGTAGGACCATTAAATCTGAAGGCTGGATTGGGACTGGGGGTAGAACTGGACTCCATTACCAATGAACTTTCCTATGTACATCGGATCAATGGACTTGCTTTGTCGAGAATTTATAACCCATTCCCGGCTGGCGCAACGGGTCCTACCGTAATTGGCCCATATAGCAGAGTGATTACCTTTTTTAGAGGCGCTTATGAGCGGGTGAGACTAACCAATGTAGATCCCGGAACCCTTGAGCCATTTGGACTGAAGCATTATCAGGCTTTTGATGTTCAGGCGAAGTATCGCGCGAATATTGCAAAAAGGCCCTTTTACCTGTTTTACCTGGGTTCCTGGATGTCTGCTCATCCTCAAGCGAAACTCTTTCCCACTTTCAACCAGGAAGCCTATCTCCAGGCGCAGTATCACGAAGTAGACGTGTATTATGAGTTATTCCCCAAGTTTATTCTTACCGGTTATTACGGTCTTGAGTATATCCGGGGAGGCAGAAACACAGAATGGGATCTGGAAACCCTTCAGCCCCGCAACCAGTTAGGCAGAGGCATTGGCGTTGGTTTTGACTGGACCGTCTCCGAAAATGCTGCTTTCTATGTCAGACAACGATTCATGAATTTTGAAGATAAAAGTTTTTCCCTGGATAAGTATAAGGGAAATGAAACCACAGTTGAACTAAAAGTTTTCTTCTAATCCGCAAAAAATGGCTAGACTATTACTCTCTCAAAAAACGATTACCGTCGGGATCATTTTTCTCCTGATGGGCATCCATTTCCTGCCAGCCCAAACCGAAACTCCAAACAAAATCAGGATCAATGGACTGGGCAGGGCAATTATCGATAATACAGAATTAGGTGGGACGGTTGCTGAGACTGATACCACTACCGCCCTGAATCTGATGGAAGGAGAATTCTTATTGGATTTAAAAATCAATGCGGCGCCTAATGAAAATACGGAAGTTCAGTCAATTTTGCGTCTGCGCAATGAATTTGGCGGTTTTTTCGGCTCAGGTATGTCAATTGAAGTGCGGGAATTATTCGCCCGTGGCGTTGTTGCCAATATCATCCGATACCATGTGGGTGATATGGATCTCAAAATGACCCCATTTACCCTGTATCAGGTTGAAGAAGAAGGTACTGTCAACGAAGCCGAGATTTTCAAAGCAAGAAAAGAAGTTGTCAATTATGAGCAATTCTATCATGGAGATGGAACACGGCGAATGCAGGGTGGAAAAGTCGATTTTGGACTCAGTGCAGGAAGTATTTTTCCTGAAGTCAATATCTCAGGCTTTTTTACCAGAGTAAGAGGAACAGATTTTTTTACACTTCCCACACGAGCTGTTGCGGGAGGAAATGTAGAACTGATTAACCCACGCTGGGGAAAACTTTCCGGAAACTATATCAATACCTATGATGTGCTTTCGGTAGGGGGATTCACCAGCGGTATCCGCAATGGAGTACAGACCCTTGCTGCGAACATCAATATTCTCAAAAAGGAGAAAATGGATCTGAGTTTTAAGGGAGAAATGGGCCGTTCTTCACTCCGTGAAGTAGAAGGAGATTCGGCTATTTTTGACAAAGACGATACTTTTGCGGAAGGATTTGTATCGTTAAACCTAAAACCACAAAACCTGACCATCAATCTGGGTTTCAGGGATGTAGGGCCAGATTTTTTCAGCATCGGTGCCCAGAGCAAACGAGTTGATTTTGAGCGGAGTCGCACATTCTACAACCGTATTGGCAATAGCCGGTCCGTACGTGCGACTTCTCTCTTTGACCTCAATCGGGACCGGGCCATTTATACCTATGGACTTTCCGATGTATTAATGCCTTATGATATTCGGTTGAGCAATGCCATGCCTTACGGAAAAGCGACTCCCAATCGCCGTGGTGTCATTGCAGAGGTAAATTATGAAAAGGAAAATGGCTGGATTGACGGAGGATTGTCCTTTGCCCAGTTGAGCGAAATCAGAGGACAGGGAACCTTTGAGTTAAAATCATTCACGCTGGTCAGATTACAGGCAAATGCTCACCTCAATCAGCTTCTCAATAGCGAGAAAGCCCTGACACTTACACTCGGAGGCCAATTAGAACAAACACGTCGTGGGGGAGAAGCCATCGAACAGGTAGATCTTAACAGCACCCTCATTGAAACCGGATTGCAGGCAGAATTATTCAAAGGTTTTGATGTACTGCTGGGAGCCAAAATTCTCTCCTCTGCCGGAAGTGATTATGCTCCAGATATTGTCAGATTTAATGTAGTCAGAGATTTTCCGGGAAGAGTTGAGGTGGATGACAACGAAACCCTCCTCGGTGCAGGTATCCGATACCGTTTTAAAGAAGGCGTTTACCTGACAATTCAGTGGAATCAGTTTTCCTTCGCCAGAGCTACCAATCCCGCCAATGACTACCGAATCGACCAGGCGTTTATCCTCTACAATATGAATTTTTAATCCATTGATCACCTTTTATCAGCTATAAATGAAACGAATAATCCTCATCCTCATACCTGTCATCGCCTTTCTGGCGAGTTGTAATCACGATACTGAGACCTTTGACGGACCTTCATTAATCGACCGGTTTGGAGAGTTTACCCTCAAAGAAACGCTTACAGCCAGTCAGGCTACGGTAGATTTTTCCAGTGGAGAAAGAGTATCTTTCAACGCGGAGTTTAGCAAAAGAATCAACTGGGTGGTGCGTATTACCGGAAAAGAAAGCGGCGCTGTAAAACTGATTGAAGGGTTTGATAATCAGCTCAATGAAACAAATGCCCGTTGGAATGGCACCACGACAGAACTTCCTCTTTTCAAAGCAGAGGAATGTCTGGTAGAACTGATTATTCCTGAAGAAGATTCACTCACTATTAGTCTGGATATTGCAGTTACAGGTGCGCGTACGTATGAAGGAAGTTTGATTACAGATTTTGAAACTGATCCGGCGGCAAGTCTTTTTACAGGGAATTTTGAGTTTGAATTGACTGCCTCAACAGGTATTACAGATTTTATTCCTGCCGGCCAGGGTGATAAATTCTTCTATTTTGAAGGCACCGACAATGTAGTTCCCAACTTCTTTACTGGGCTTATCAGAATTTTCCCTTCCATCAATGGGGAAACCTATTTTTCCATGCCTACCACTGACCCCGAAAATTCTTATCTCAACTTTTTCCTTTATGGAGATTTGACACCACATACCATTGCTGTTATTCAGTTATTTACTGATACCAACGGAGACGGAAAATTCACTGACGGTACCGACCAGAGTTTTCAGCTTTCCGGTGATTTTCCAATCAATTTTAAAGGATGGAGGCTCTTTTCTCACACGCTTGCAGAAATTGGTATGTCAGAAAAACAGGCAAGTGAAATCATTGCGGTTCAGATTCTACT
>JAGQVA010000223.1 GCA_020438265.1 Bacteroidota bacterium | reverse complement strand
ATAATTGATCGACTTCTTCCAGTTTTACCGTTTCAAAATCTGCCTTATAATTGATATAATCCTGAAAACGGATTCCATTAACTTCGCGCTGATTATAGGGAGCACGGAACCTGATTCCTCCACCATCCGTGTAGTATAAATACGCCAGATAAGTCATCTCATACGTCTCAGGATCAATCCAGTAGATAAACTGATCTTCAAAATCCTTCCCGCCACCTTCCTGCTCAAAGGTGATTTTTATTTTGTGAAATGATTGGCCCTTTATCTCTGTTTTCCCCAGGTAGGATTTATTTACAGCAGGATCATTTAATCCAAAAGGGAGCATGGCAAAATAAATAACCGAGTTGACAGAGTTGGAGTATTTTGCTGCCATGGTATCGGGAACCTGAGTAATAGCGCCATTCATCTCCCGTATAAAACCATCATTCGTAAGGATATCCCTGACATGATTTCCCTCTTCATCGGTAAAAATTCTCTCATACTGATACATACCGCCGTCCCGGATAGACTTATACTCCCAATCGCGAAAGATAAAGCTGACATTCGCCTTCATATATTTTTCACCTCCATGGTATTGGATAGATTGATCAATCAAATACTGAGGATCGTTTTCCCTGGAAGTATCAGCAGTGTTTGGGCTCAGACAGCTTGTCAGGAAAACCCATAATACAGGAATTAAATATGGATATACTTTCATATATTCGTTTTTGCTACAAACATAGACATTTGTATCCATGCTTAGCGTCGTATAGGAAACAATTTGACCGCAAAGCTGATATTTTCTTGCAAATGAACATAAAATCCTGCTATACCATTTTCCTTATCTGCCTGTTTGGAGGAATGACATCCTCGGGAATGTGTCAGGAGAAAAGCCCTGTTACAGCAGAGGAATGGTATCAGTTTGGAAGGGAAGAGTTTAAGAATGGAAATGTTCAGGAAGCAATCACTGCCTATAAAACATCAGGGGAAATTTCTCTCAAGGAAACAGATTATGAAGGATATGTAAAAACACTTTGTGCCATTGGAGCTTGTTATAATTCTGTTGGCTTTAAAGATAAGTTCATAGAGACCGTCAATCATGGCAAAGAAATGGTAAAAGCTCACCCTGATGACGTTTCTGACTGTCTTAAAGGCAGACTGACCAATCTGTCAGCGATTATACACACCTATGAGAAGCAGGATTCGATGGTTCTGGTCAGCTATTATGAAGCAGCAAAATACCTGACAGGCTGTGAGGGTGGCTTTAAAACCGATTTGGCCGGCGTCTGGATAAATATCGGGTATTATTACTACCAACGGGGATTCTTTGACCAGGCAGAGCCCTTTTACAAGAAAGGACTGAATGCACTGATTGAAATGGGGCAGGGAGATCACCCCTTTGCAGCTACTGCTTATCACAACCTTAGCCGTCTGTATCGCATTTTGATGGAATCCGAGATTGCTCTTGAATATCTCCAAAAGGCGATTGATATCCGTAGTCAGATTTATAGTGAGAATCATCCCTATGTGGCGTCCAGTTACCAAACCCTCGGATTTACCTATCAGCAGCTAAACCAGTATGAAAAAGCCGAATTTTATCAAAAGAAAGTTTTGGAGATCTACAAGAATCTGAACTTACAAAACACCCCGGTTGAATTGAGCGCTCAAGCCAGCTATGGAAGTTGCCTGATTTACCTGGAAAGATATACCGAAGCCGAACAATATCTCTTATATGCCATTAACAAGCTTGAAGAAGAGTTTCCAGATGAAGAGGGCAGGCTGGCCCTGATTTATACCTATTTAGCTAAATGTTATTATTATCAGGGAAAATCGAAAAAGGCTTTGGAATATGCCGAAAAATCCCGGCAAGTCCATCTGGGGTTCCCTTTTCCCAATCAGGAAAACCTGAAAATTACTGAAGGTCTACTTACAGAACTGTATTTGCATGCAGGAGATTCACTCAAGGCAGAAGCCATCTTTGATCAAACCATTGAAGAATTATGGCCAGAAGATGGGGATTTATCTGTGATTCCTGCAAAGAAGTATCTCTTAAGTGCCTTTTATTCCAAAGGAATGCTTTTTTACAAAAGAAAGGAATATGAAGCAGCTGAGGAAATGATAGAGAAAGGACTGGAAATCCTTCAGGCGATTATCCTCAATGTCAAAACAATGGAAGATAAATCATTTTATCTCGAAACAACCACGTCGTTGTTTAAACTTGGCATGAGGGTCGAATATGAGCTCTTTCGCCAAAACAAAAATCCTCTTCACTTCGAGCATGCTTTTCGGATTGCGGAATTACATAAGTCCCATTTATTGACTGAGTTTTTGAATAACCAGAAAGCCATTACTTATGCGGGAATTCCTTTACATCTTATTCAGAAAGAGGAAGAAATACGAAATTATCTGAATTATTATCAATTACAAGCCAAACAAACCGAGCAGAACAATCAGCATGAAGAAAGCCAGAATTTTCGGGTTAAAGCTGCTGAGCTTCAGCGAACACATGATTCATTACTGATTGAGATTACTTTGCAATACCCCAGATATGCTCAGATCAGATTAAACAGCCCAATTATCGGTATGGAAGATGTGCGAAAAAAATTGATAAAAAGGGGAACTGCATTGGTCGAATATTTCTGGGATAAAAACGACTTTTTTGTTCTTACCATTGAAAGAAACAAACTCTCTTTCATCAAGATTGATCGGCCTTCTGCCATCATAGAAGATATGGAAGAATACCTGACTCTCATTTCTGATCAATATATTGTTGAGCACCAGGCTTATTCTTTAGAAACGATCAAAGAGATTGAAAGGATCGGGTACCAACTTTACAGCCAGTTGCTTGCCCCGGCCATTTCTCCCGAGATAAAAGAGCTGATCATTATTCCTGATGGCCTGCTTGGTTATTTACCATTTGATAATCTCATTACCCAAACCCGAACATCTGATTCCTCCTACAGAAATCTCCATTATCTATGGAAAAAAGCGGTTATTTCCTATGGCTTTTCTGCAAACCTTCTCTCCGGAGATCTGACTATGATCAACAGAAATAACCGGGGGCTTATTGGGTTCGCGCCTGGATTTTCAGGTAATGATTCTCAGGGGAATCGAGAAATTATCAATAATTATCTTTCCCGCGTTACACCTCTGATATACAATCAGATAGAGGTAGAAAACATTGCTAAAATATGGGGCGGGGAGGTATTTAAGGGAGAGAAAGCGACAGAGGCAGCTTTTAGAAAATATGCTCCCGGCAAAAAAATTCTTCATCTGGCTATGCATGCTTTGATCAATGATAGCCTCCCGGCGTTTTCAGGTTTGCTATTCAAACAAACCTCATTGGATTCAGGCTCTTATGTAGCCCGTAGTTTACCCCAAAATGATTCTGTTTTTTTCCCTTCTGACAATGATGGTTTACTCACCGCTTCGGAAATTTACGGATTGGACTTAAAAGCGGATCTGGTTGTATTAAGTGCGTGTAATACCGGATTAGGGAGACATAAAAAAGGCGAAGGAATTATGAGTTTGGCCCGAGCCTTCGCTTATGCCGGTTGCCCCAATATTATTATGACACTATGGCAAGCCGATGACGAGGCTACCAGCGTTTTGATGGAATATTTTTACGGTTTCCTCAAAGAAGGATATAGCAAAGGAGAAGCCTTGCAAAAAGCCCGGTTTGCCTTTCTTGACAATCACGACCAAACCCATCCCTATTATTGGGGCAGTTTTGTTTTAATGGGAGATCCTTCACCAGTTAAGTCAAGCGGTTGGTGGATTTATTTGCTGGCTGGGATTGGGCTTTTATTGTTAGTTATAGGGGTTTTGTTTTATTGGCGTCGAAAAGATTGAATCTTTCCCAGGATTTTGGGTCGGACTTTGGAAAGTCCGATTACAAGGCTCTTTTCACAACAAACTCATATAATTTATCTGCTACCTTTCGGTCATTACTGAGTCGGGGAAATTTATTTTGCCCTCCTAACCTGCCCACTGATTTCATATATTCGCGGCTGGCATTCAGACTTAAACTTTTTACCTCAGCCATACGCAGAATATTCCCCTCACGGAGGTCATTATAATAGGAGTTTCGTTCTCTCAGGGCTTCGTCCAGAATGTGGGAAAAACGACTGTAATCGTCTGGCTCCTTCACAAATTCGATTAACCATTCGTGAGCCGAATCTCCTTTAGCTTCTCTGATAAGAGGAGCAACTGTAAATTCCTGAAAGACTGCGCCTGTTGCTTCGGTTGCCTTAAGCATGGCATAGTTTACCTCCTCGGCAATTACGTGCTCACCAAAAGCGCTGATAAAATGTTTAACCCGGCCAGAAACCCTGATTTTCCAGGGATTGACAGAGGTGAATTTGACTGTGTCGCCAATATCATAAGCCCATAAACCTGCGTTCGTTGAAACGATCAAAGCATATTGTTTGTCTACCTCCACCTCTTCCAGAGTCAGCCGAACGGGATCAGGTTTGCCATATTCCTCCAGAGGAATAAATTCGTAAAAAATCCCGTAATCAGGCATAAGCAATAAGCCATTATCTGCCTGGGTTTCCTGAACGGCAAAAAATCCTTCAGAAGCCGGATACAATTCTGCGATGTCCACCTTCCCCTCAAAATATCCGTCAAATATGGGCTGATAGGGCTCAAAATTTACTCCTCCCTGTACAAATAAACTCAGATTTGGCCATACTTCTAATGGACGTTTTCCTGTCTGATTTTCCAACTCTTCAAACAACATCTGTACCCAGGGTGGAATTCCTGAAATCAATCTCAGATCCTGATTTTTGATTTCACGCACAATCGTACTTACTTTTTCCTCCCAATCCTCAATACAGTTTGTTTCATAACCAGGCACGCGATTGGTCGTCAGATATCCTGGTACAAAATGGTTCACAATACCCGAAAGACGACCCGTACGTAACCCGTAATCATTTTTTTCAATTTCCGGACTTCCTGACAAAAACATCATTTTCCCATCCAGAAAATCAGCTTTCCCGGTTTCTGCCATATAAAGCATGAGGGTGTCTCTGGCCCCGAGAATTTGCTTTTTGATAGATGCTTTGGTGATGGGGATATATTTTGCTCCGGAAGTAGTACCCGAGGTTTTAGCCAGATAGAGAGGTTTACCTGGCCATGACACGGAGGATTCTCCCCGATAGATCCGATCAAACCAGGATTTTGCACCTTCATAGTCCCTGATGGGAACCCTATTCTGGAAATCCTGATATGTTTTGATGGAATCAAATCTATATTCCTGACCAAAGGCTGTATTGGCAGCAGTTTTGATCAGAGATTGAAAAGTTTTTTGTTGAATTTCGGGGGCCTGTTGTTTTTTCCTATGAATTTCGGCTGCCCTTTTTCGGGCCCAGGCCAGACCGATTGTCGTTTTTATGCCCATGGGGCAAATGTAAGAAAAAAACAAAAACCGCTTTTGTATTACATAAGATACAAAAGCGGTTTTATATATTTTTTTCAAAAATTAAAAATTTTGAAGGGCATTCCTCAACTTAAGAAGTTGCCTTTTCCAGCGTCTCAACCAATAGGTTTTCATTTTGAGTAAACTCTGAAATTTTTTCAGCCAGGGATTTTATCTGGCTATTATACTCATCCAGCATTCGCTTTCCTTTCTTGGTCAGAGTAACCAGGATAGATCTTCTGTCTTCTTTGGAATTCACTCTTTTAACCAGATTCAGGCGCTCAATTTTGTCTACCAAACTGGTTAATGTAGAAAATTTGATTTTAAACTGTTCTCCTACACTCTTCATTCGCTGAGGTCCAAAATCATTTATATAAAGGATAATTTCCATCTCATTAGCGGAAATTTTGTACTTTTTTCGGATTTCGTTTTGATGCTGTCTGAAAGCATCCCGCATGAGCAATAATTGTTTTTCCAGGTTGGATGTAGCTGACATACTCTCGATATTTTCTCTGCTAATCTTTGTCATGTTTTTTTTAATGTTTTGTTATGTTATAAATAGACGCTTCTATTAATTTTTAAAAATCAAATAGTTGCGGCTTTTTTTCTTTTCATTTCATTATTTATTGGAATAGCTGTAATATACCATAGTTCGGTAATTTTTTCAAACCAATAAATCACACATGTAATATTTACCCCAAGAATGTATAAATTTATATAAGAACGTATAAAGAACTCTCTGGGTTGTACCTAAAAACCCGTAGATGCCTTAAATTAGAGTGGTTTTTTGTGAATTTATAACATACCTAATATCAGGAAACAGAGATATGTAAATACCTGTATTATAGGTAGTTAAAAGTGTTCCTGATAGTGAGTCCACAGAAATGTGGAAAGAGATAACGCGTAAAAGTCAAAATTTATTGTATAGGGATTTTCAGTTTTTTCGTCTAATCCCAAAAAGCCTACTTTCTACGGAACCAGTATCTTACTTTTCTCCAGACACCTGTTTTCTGTAAAAGATCATCAATGAGTTCTGAAGTTGTTTGATATCTTAAATTTGGAGATTTATGTGTAGCCCTAAAAATCACTTTGGAAATGTTACGAGGAATATTACGAATTTGTTCTCTCAAATGTTGATGCAGAACATCGACGGATTCGAACTGAAAATCAACAATAATTTTACCCGTTAAAATTTCAAACATTACAGCCCCCAGACTATAAATATCTGTCTGTTTGTTGACAGAACTTTTCCCGGCCAATACCTCAGGAGGGAAATAAGCATCCAGGCGCTCGTTTTTTTCTTCTTCCGCAACTTCTTTGGGAATTCGGATGGTTATTTTGCGGGACCGGGAAAAATCAGTAAATAAAAAGTCATTTATTTTGGGAATTCCTTTGTTTGCAAAATAGACTTTACTGGCTTTAAAATTTCCATGAATGATTCCCTCTTGTGGCATGCCTGCCTCATCTTCAAAATGAGTTTTATGAGCTGCCTCCATCCCTGCTGCCATTTGAAGAGCCAAATCCAGAAACAAATCCACATCCTGACGATAATCCGCCCAATCTACCTTATCCAGCCGATCTCCCTTCATCAATTCCATGACCATATAGATCCTTTTCGTTCCATAGAAATCAAACTCTCCCACATCGTAAAAAGCAACCACATTCTGATGTTTGATCGAGCTTAGTCCTTTGTTTCCGGCAAGAACTACACTTTTAAACAAATCGTATCCCTCTTCAATCCTGTGAGTAACTTTAATTGCCCGTTCTTCATTCAAAATCTGGTGATTGGCAATATAAACCGCTCCCAGTCGCCCCTGTCCCAGGAATTTGGTGATTTCATAATTATTAATAATCGTGCCGACAAAAACTTCCGGATCTGAAGGTTCTTCCTCCGTTTTGGGTTCCAATTCGTAATAGAGCTTCCATTGAGCGGGAAACCAACTTGCCTCTTTTTTGAGAAATAACTTCCAGGGAAGGTCAAGGTTTTCTTCAGGTTGGTCAGCCCAGTACAGGCTACGGGTAGAAGAGTCTGCCTTAAATTTACCTTCTCCATGAATACCAAGAAGAATGCTTTCCGCTTCTTTAAAAGACTCTTCAATACTTGCCCCCCCTGCCAGTCCCTGATAGAAAACCCTGGAAAAAGTTAACGCCTGAGAATCAGCAATTTTTCGAGAAGTGGCAATAACAGCAGGCACTTCTTCTTTTAATAATAACTCGGCATGGTCCTCAGTTGCGCAACCGTTGAGAAAAACCATTTTCAGGCTTTTTTGTACTCCCAGGAATCGAGAAAGCCCCAACGAAAAAAATGCTTTATTTTCTCC
>JAGQVA010000222.1 GCA_020438265.1 Bacteroidota bacterium | reverse complement strand
TACGAAACTGTGATCGGATCCTGGTGATGGAAAAGGGCAAAATCATCGAAGATGGCAGCCATGAGGAGTTGATTGCGTTTCGTGGGCATTATTATGGGTTGTTTACGCATCAGGCGCGGAAGGCTGAAGTTTGATGAAAGAAAAAATCCTGGCCAAGGAAGGCCAGGATTTTTTCTTTCCATGATATATCTTTTCACTGAATCAAAATTCGCTTAAAAATAGCTATCTGTTCATATTCAACTTTCAACAAATATATCCCGGAAGGTAATTTTTCTAATGGTTTTACCCAGTGATTAAATGCTCCATTATTACGCCCAGGAGCCTCCTGATATACTTTTCTCCCATCAGGACCAAAAAGCGTAATCCCCAAATTGGCCCAGTTCCTGTCTCCAAACCTTATCTCAAAATCTCCATGATTAGGATTGGGATAAACGGAAATTTCTTTATCCAACAACTCCGACTCAATCCCCACCTGCGTCATAAAAACTGTATCCAAAAACGTAGCAGAACCACAATCATTGGTAACGGTGAGGGTAACGTAAAACTTATTATTCGTCTGATATACATGACTGGGATTCAACTGGTTAGTAATCGTCCCATCACCAAAATCCCAGGTAAAATCTGCTCCATTTATGGAAGTATTGGTAAAACTGACCTGAGAACCATTTTGTGCAAAGGTAAATCCCGCAACGGGCAAAGAGTCCAAAGCTACTACCTCAAAAGTGTCTGTAACTGTTATACAGCCATTTGCATCGGTAATTTGACTGAAATAATTACCCACTCCAAGCCCGGAAATATCTTCTATCGTATCTCCATGATTCCATACATAAGAATAAGGTAAAGTTCCTCCGGATATCGAAAGATCAATGCTTCCCGTCGAATCATCCGGGCAATGATTGTCTTCTATACCATCCAGAATGTTTATCAAAAGCGGAGGTTCCGTGATGAATGCTGAATCTTTGTTAGTACAATTATTCTCATCAGCGACAATTACCACATACTGGCCGCCAGACAATCCTGTAATCGTAGCACTATTCTGGGAAGGGTTGGTATTCCACACATAGGAAAGAGTTCCCGTTCCACCTGAAACCGCTACGGTTATTTGTCCCGAAGAATCACCATAACATAAAATCTGACTGTCAACGACTATAGTCAGATTAGGAAAACCCCCTTTTACAGAAACCAAAAGTGTATCGGAAGCGCTCTGATTCAGGGGATTTACTACATTTAGCCAAATCTCTTTGAGTGTGTCAAGTCCTGTATTATTTTGCATAATCACAAAACTTGTAGTATCACCTGTAGACCACTGGTAAGAGAGTCCTGGGTCTGTGATCCCGGCAAAGATGGTATCTCCGATACAGGCATCAATGGTATCGCTTATAAAACTCAAGATTGGAGGAGCCGAAATTCCAAAATCATCAAAGGCAAACCCGTCATCCCCAATCGTCTGATCCGAAGCAAAAGCTATTCTGAATGTTACATCAGGTTTTCCAATGACTGTTGTATCCAGCTTGTACTGTGCGTTTACCCAGCCGTTGGAACCATTGCCTGTGGAAGCTCTGCCGCTCCAGCCGATAGATTGCCCTCCGGGTTTGGCATGAATTACACTGTCATTAAACCAGTAAATATTGCTGGCAAAATCACCCAAATTTGCCCAATTTCCTCCTCCATCTACTGAAACCTGCAAAACAGCCCCGTCCCAATTGGACTCAGCACTCCACCAGATATTCAAGGATAACCAGGCACTATCGGAAGCATTGGTCATATCAAAACAGGGGGAAACGACTGTGGAATTTTCGAGATTGGGATAGGTAGAAAAGCCTGTTCCACCTGTAACCCAGGCATTGGCTCCTGAAGCTGCTCCCTGAATGGTTAATTTTGCGGGCGTACCTAAAGCCCAGGAAGAATTGGTGCCTGAAGCTCGCCATCCTCCCGAACCGTTTTCAAAATCTTCTATGTAGGGGAAATTGCTGATATGAGGAATATGTGTCGTAGACCCAACCAGGGTATCATTAGAGGTTTCCAGATCGGAATTGTGATGAACGGCAGCAATAATCGTATGATTCCCGTTAGCTGACAAATCCGCTTTTTGCAAAAAGGTATACACCAACTCATTCCCCGGAGCAAGGGTGTCAGCGATATTTTCCGGAGTGGAAAAAGCTCCTCCATTCACAGAAAAAGAAACCAGAATTCCCCCTTGAATGCTATCTATACCATCATTTACCAGTCTGATTGTGATTTCTTCTGCAGAGTCCATTCCACATTGAGGTAAAGGCAAAATTACCTCACTCAAAGCCAGATCTACAGGTAGAATTTCTTTGATGATAAAATTATCCAGCGCGATATCTCCTCTGAATCCGGATACATAAGCATGAATCTGAAGCGAAACTACCGAACCGATAAAAGGTGCCAAATCCAGAGTATCTGTAATCCATGGCTCAATGTTGGTCGTTAATTCCGGACCAGTAAGGTTCATGAGCAAAACAGGTAATCCATCATTCACAAACACTTTGAAAGAATCAATATCCTGTCCGTAGAGGTGGCGGGAGAAAATGAAGTGAGGAGCAATGGTATTTGACAAATCGATACAGCTTGAGACTAAAATAGCAGAATCTCCTGCATTTATTCCAGATGATTCCAGGTAAATATAAGTCCCATTCCCATGCAAAGGTGCATCTCCCAAAGGGCCTGTCTGAATCGAACTCGTTGGTCCGGAATGAGTCTGGAAGTTAAATGTGTTTTGAGAATGATTATGAAAAAGGGGAAACTGAACCATTCCAATTGACAAAGAATCAAAATCTTCATTGAGGGGAATAGGATTAGGCGTCTGGAATGTAATTGTGCTGACAACGCTATCATTCCATCCGATCAAATCATTAGGTAAACTGGTATAAGTAACGATTTCGTGGGTGGTTCCGGGTGGTAAATTTGCAGGAATACTAAAACTGAATATATTGCTCGAATCGGGGGCAATAGCTACGCCCTGATAGGTTTCCGTTACCGGAGGATTTCCATCAACGGAATATGAAACGGGGAAATTAAACTGAGGACTCAGACCATAGTTTCTGATTCTGACAGTGATTGTTTCCAGTGAATCCAGTGTGCAATCACTTATTGGGGAAACTATTGTCTCAACGCCTACATCATCATTCACCGGTGCAAAAATCTTCACATTATCCAGCATCCAAAACCAGGAAAAGTCCCCTTCCCAGCGAAAGCGAACTTTTGCATTGGCCTGCCCACTAACTGAAGCAGTGATATCAATGACCTCATGCTGCGGGTTTTGGGTGGAAAGGTTTCCAGTTAAAACCGTATCCCAGCTTGTTCCATTATACACTTCCACAAAATATGCAGAACCGGGAATTCCCTGAAAATAATGGTCAAAACTCAGAGTGATTCCGGTCAGACCTGTGGCATTAAAAGCGGGTGATTCAAGTGCGACATTTTCCTTTCCTCCTGTTATTGATAAAAAATCACTGTCAAAAATCGCGAAATTATCGTCAAAAGGATACAAATCAACACGATTACCGGGATTATCGAATCGCCAATAATCGTAAAGAGAATTGCCTGTCAGAATGTACTGACTCCAGCCAGGCGGGGGAGTCAGTACATTTGCCGACGAAAAATTTTCATTGATTAGAACCTGGGCTTTTCCTCCAAAATGAACAATTACAAGACACAACCAAAAGCTGGCGATGTATTTCATGAAGTCGTAAAATTATGTAATCGTCTGGAATTAAGAGGAAAGAGAAATCTCACCTAAATTAAGGAATAATAATGATTATTCCAGCCGAATCTTTCTATGAACAACCCCATCTTTTGAAACCAATCGCAAAATGTAAACCCCACGTGCCAAATGTTTATCCAGATTTACTTCAATAGCTTGCTTTTGAAGTATTCTTCCCCAATTATTCTCATACACTTTCCGTCCATCCATGGTAAAAAGTAAAATTACAACCTCTTCCAGGTCCTTATTTTCTACACTTGCATTAAAGGAATGATGAACGGGATTGGGAAATACAGAAAGCCTAAAAACTCCCAAAGACTCATCCAGCCCTACCTGCATGATATTCAGGCTATCTGAAACAGAAGTAGATCCGCATTCATTACTCACTGTAAGGGTAACCACAAATTCACCATTTGATTGATATTCGTGTTTGGGTGAAAGATCTACGCTGGTTGTACTATCTCCAAAATCCCAGCTATAAGTGTTTCCATTAGGAGAATTCCCTGTAAATTGAACGGAATAATCTACCCCAACCGGCATATAGGAAAACTCTGCAACAGGCAATGAATCTTCAGCCATAATCTGAAAACCGGGAGAATGAAAAGTACATTGATTAGAATCAATCACACTCAGTACATAAGTTCCCACAGTTATTCCGACAAGGTTTTGTGTTGTATCACCATTGTCCCAGCTAAATTGGTAAGGGGCTGTTCCTCCGGAAAGCATCACATTGATAAAACCGGAAGAATCTCCAGGGCACGCTTCATTTTGAACAGAAATAGAGGTTAGTTCCAAAGGCTCTGGCTCGCTAATGACTACCGAACTTGTTGCTGAGCAATTGTTTTCATCGGTTACAGTTACCTCATAAGTCCCTGCAGGAAGGTTGGATATAACGGGCGTATTTTGAGCAGGATTCGTATTCCATGAATACGTCAACACTCCTACTCCACCACTACCCAAAGCCGTTGCTTGTCCCGAAGCATCTCCATGACAAAGATTTTGGCTATCGACCACTGCACTGACCATAGGTGCCGCTTCGGGAATAGTAATAACAATCGTATCTGTGCCCACAAAACCCAGGCTATCCGTTACCATTACCCATATTTTCTGAATGGAGGTCATTCCTGTAGTATTTTGCAAATGAATAAATGAAGTAGTCGCGCCGGTTGACCAGAGAAAAGTATAAACGGAATCCGCTAATCCTGTACTGAGTTCATCCCCAATACAAAGCTGTAAAGAATCAGGGCCTAATTCTGCTACCGGAGGCACGCCAATGGCGAAGTTGTCAAAAGCAAAACCATCATCATTGATCGAACCATCCGCAGAAAAAGAAATTCGAAATAATACATCTGAAGCTCCAAATAAGGCGCTATCTAAAGGGTGTTGGGCCTGTACCCAGCCACCGGAACCATTGGAAGTAGATGCCCTTCCAGACCAGGATACCTTGAGAGGGCTATTGACATTGGAACTATCATAATTATACCAGTTGTAGGGTTCGTTTGCTTCGCCCAAATCATCCCAGATATTCCCTCCATCAATAGAATATTGAAGTACAGTCCCATCCCAGCTATATTCCGAATTCCACCAGATATCCAGCGCTACCCAGGCATTGGCAGGGAGATTCGTCATATCAAAACAGGGAGAAACCACAAAAGATTTTTCATTGCTATTGTAGTCATCACTTCCCAATCCGCCCGTCGTCCAGGCATATAACCCGGAAGCTGCACCCGTAATGGTGTTTTTAACAGGTAGGCCAAAAGCCCAACTCGAATTCATTCCGCCAGAAATCCATCCTCCTGATCCATTTTCAAAATCCTCTATGTAAGGGAAATTACTAATGAAAGGTATTGTATAAGTCGTCCCGGAAATCGTGTCGTTTGCATTTATGTTATCACCCGGGAGTGTAATTGCGACCGTAACTTCATGTGCGCCTGGGGCAGATAAATTTGCTGTTGAGGTGAAAATAAAACTACCAGATTCCCCAGGTTGTAACGTATCAGGAAACACCTCAGGTGTACTCCACGGCCCCATATCTACGGAAAAAGAAGCAGTAAGACTCCCACCTAAAACAGGAAGGCTTCCCTCGTTCAACAGAGAAATGGAAACTGTTTCACCCGTAGTCAATCCACAGTCCGGATCAGGAAGCATAATAGTACTCACAGCTGCATTTACCGGGGCAATTTCCTTGATGAGAATATTATCCAATGCAAGATCTCCCTGAAAATCATGAACATAAGCGGTAAAAACCAGATTTACACTTGTCCCAATAAAAGCAGAAAGATCAAACGTATCCACAACCCAGGGATCACTACTGGCACTTAATTCATCTCCGATAATTGTCAGCAGATTAACCAGATATCCCTGATTCACATCCACCTTAAATGAATCAATATCAATCCCATACAAATGCCGGGAAAAAATCAGATTGGGATATTGGGCAGAACTTAAATCCAGACAATGAGAATTCAATTGCGCATAATCCCCGGAGTTTGAACCGGAGGCTTCAAGGTAGATATAACCTCCATTACCGTTGCCTGGAGCATCTCCATCAGGACCTGTGCTATCAGAACCTGTAGGGCCAAAATTCACCTCAAATGTCCGTGTGGCATCGGGAGAATTCGTAAAATCAACGAAATTGGTCACACCATCAGCATAAGTATTAAAATTCTCTATCAAAGGAAAAGGGGCTGAAGTCGTAAATTTTTCCACGATTTTCGTCGTCGTATCATTTAGCGGAAATCCATCACCGGGAAGAATGGTATAAGCCTGAATCGTATGGAAACCAGGCGCTGAAAGGTCAGCTACGGCAGTAAACGTATAAGTTGCAGTCATCCCGGGAGGAATGGGAGGGCCACTATAGGCCTCCACAACAGGCGGGTTGCCATCAACAGAAAATGCCAGATCAAAAGCTGATTCCGGATTCAGCCCGGAATTAGAAATGTTAATCGTTACAGGAGCCATCGGTCCCGGATCACAGGAAGAAACGGGTTCTTCAAGACTCACAACCCCAAGGTCATCTGCGGAAGGAGCATACACAATGACATTATCAAGGATCCAGAACCAGGAAAAATCCCCTTCCCAGCGGAAGCGAATCTGAGCATTGGAAGCACCTGCGGCAACGGAAGAAATATCCAGCATTTCATGCTGAGGATTATTGGTAGAGAGTGAGCTACCTGCCAGTACCGTATCCCAGATGGTTCCATTAGAAACTTCCACAAAATAAGCACCGCCAAAACCCGACTGAAAAAAATGATCAAAAGACAAAGTAACTACTGAAGCACCTGAAGCATCAAAAACAGGTGATTCAAGAAGGACGTTTTCCGGCAAATTATTATCAGAAAGAAAATCGCTGTCGAAGATAGCTGCGGGGGTCGAAATGGGCGAAATAAGAGCCTGTCCCCCGGGATTATCAAATCGCCAAAGATCTGTAACAGGATCTCCCGCAATGACAGTTTGGCTCCAGCCGGTTGGGGGGGTAGAACCCGTTCCGGAGGAGAAATCTTCGTTGATATATATTTGGGAGAAAGAAAAGAATGGGGTCAGGCAAATAGCCCCAAGAAGGGTAAAAAAGTTCCTCATAGTTAGTTGTTTAATGTTGTAAAAGGTCTTCAGAGACTAAACCAGCAATTATCGAAAAACCCTACTATTGTTTTGAAAGATTAGTCGAATGGAAGGGGGAAAGGATCACTTATGATGAAGTGAGAAACAGGGAATTTCGCAAATGGTTAACCTTTTAAACCTGCCCGGATTCGAGGATTCGAATCCGGGCAGAAATATTTTTATTTCCAGGTTAAAACAATCTCCTCCATGTGCAAGGAAAACTCATTATTCCGGAGAGTAATTTCTTTCTGATCGCAGCTAATTACGACCAGAAAATCATGAGGACCTGTCTCATGTCTCCATGACATGCGCACGCGGTGGGTTTTGGCATTGAGATCATTGGGAGCGTCGATCTGATCAATGATTGCAGTTCCCACAGGTTTTCCATCCACCCAGGCTTTCAC
>JAGQVA010000221.1 GCA_020438265.1 Bacteroidota bacterium | reverse complement strand
TACCGCCTGTTCGACGATACATTTTTTCTGGAAAGGACGTGGGAGAATCGAACGGGATTCTCTGGTTACAGCGATGATTTCATCCGAATTCATATAGGTAAACCAGATCAAAGGATCAAAAAGTGGAGTCATCTGGAAAAAGTACCGAATCAGTTCCTTGATGCGATTCTTCTTCGTGAAAATAGAAAGCAGCTTTAAGGGATATCTTTCTCCACCGGCAATTGGGCCGTGGATATATTTTTTCCCGAAAAACCAGGCGAAAGAAGGAAACCGGTGGCTGACAATGGTTACTTTCTGTACCAGGTCAAATTCCTTACGCTTAAATCTTTTCAGCATAAAGAAAAAAGCCAGTACTTCCCAGAGATACACATTGAGCATATCACCTGCCGTTGATCTTTCCAGATTACTGATTTTGGAAGGAAGGTCAAAATAGTGGAAATGAATATGTCCGGCATTGTCCATTTTGGCCAGCTCCGCCTCGATATTGGCTTTACTCGGGCGGACATATTTATTTCCATTTTTATCAATCTGACGATCCCCAGTCCTGGTAACTACATGCACCTCCTCATACTGTTGCGCCATTTTCAACACCCAGTTCCATCCCACTCCGGGTTCACTCCCGACATTAGGCTCACAAGCATAGGCAGATACCAGAACTTTTTTCATTGATCTTAATCCAGTTTTAAATTATATCTTGAGTTAAAAGCTTTCATTCCTTTGCGGACAACCATAAAGAACATTCCCACGGTTTTATAAACGGCCAGGGAAAAACCCGTAATTTTGAGTTTCCAGCCCAAATAGCGGTTAAGAATGGTCAGTCCTTCCTTATGACGTCTGGTTTTTGTTTCTTTCGTGTCAAGCGACTTATTGCTGTCGTGCCAGCGGAAAGAAGCAAAAAAGTCATTCACAAAACGAAGCTTATATCCTTTGTAAAGAATATGGGCGAAGAAATCCTTATCCATGCTGATATGCATGTCTTTGTCAATAGCAATCCCGTCGTCGATAATCTCTCTTTTGAAGAAGAAAGTAGTCGAAGGAATATAACAGTGGAATAAAGACATCAGGCGCATGGCGCGGTGTACGACCAGATCACGGGTAAATTTTCCGTCTCCGTCAATAAATTTCACATTTGAATACACGCCAGACCACTTGGGATCTCTGAGCACATATTCTACCTTTTTAAAAGTATCAGGCATGTAAAAATCATCAGCGTTGAGCCAGCCAATAATATCTCCCGTTGCAGCCCTGAATCCTTTGTTCAAAGCATCACTCTGTCCTTCGTCTGGTTCAGAAATGAATCTAACGTGAGGATATTTGGCTGCAATAGCCGGAGTTTCGTCGTCAGAGCAATTATCAATAATGATATGTTCAAAAGATTCATATCCCTGATTCATCACACTTTTAATGGCTTCTTCGATGAAGGCTCCTTGATTCCATGAGGGTGTGACGATGGATATTTTTGGTTTTTCCATTCCTTTTCTTTGATATTCAAATAATTATATAAACTTCCCAATACTCCGAGAAAGACCCAGAGGCAGACGCTCCAGCCAAAATGTTTGATTTCGGCATTGGTACCACTCTGAAACAGTTGGGAAAAAAGACACCAACCAAAAAACAGTAAAAAGTAAGGCAAGGGATATTCTTTAATCCTTTTGGCTTTCGAGAAAGCCATAACGATATATATGATAATGACCAGTAACAGCAGGCCTGTAAAAACCATTCCGTTGGTCATAGACATAGCGAGGTAGTCGTTGTGGGCAAGAGAGTTGTCGATCAGGGTATTTTCGGCCCGTTTGTTCCAGTTCAGACTACTGATGTCAATCAGTTCCAGTCCAAAAGGCCGCCCGGTCAACATTCGCACTTCATCTTCAGTCAGTTTTTCCCAGAAGATAGCCCACATAGCTGCACGGAAATCTGAAGTAGTTTTTGCGTGTTTATCTCCTTCACCTTTCATAATGGAGATATATTCCATCTGGGTTGCCAATACCTTCTGCACGGGTGGGAGCTGAACTGCAATTAAAGCCAGGAAAAGCATTCCTCCAACAATCCCGACTTTTCTGCCTAAGGATAATTTCTGAGAAATGACCATAAAGTAGAGAAACATCAGGGCCGTAACAACCAGAATCCCTCTAACACCTGCGATAAAAATAATTCCCAGATAAGCACCAATCATGGCTACTTTGTTATACTTAAGGATATGCTCATTCTTACCATAAGTAAAATCCAAAATAGCAACCAGCATGCCAAAAAGCAGAATCTGCGCCAGACCGTTACCTGGATTAAATCTTCTCACCAGCTCGGCATCTCCTTTTGCCGGTCCAATGATTGCGATCATGATTGTGTAAAAAATTACGTTGATCGAACAAAGGGTAATGATTTTAATAATCTTGCGATATGACTCTTCCGGCGCGTAACTAAATGTATTAACAATCCCCAGAAGCAGTACAGAAGCAAAATAAAACCGCCCTTCACCAATCACATATCCGCCGCCTCCATCAAGAATCCCTCTCACCAGGTTAAAGCCCCAAAATACAGTGAGAATGGCAAAGAGGAACCCCAAAGGAAGGCCAGTGTATTTTCTTTGATAAATAAACTGCAGGATCATCATCCCCAGAAAAATCAGGAGAAAAACATCCAGCAGCAGAATCCTCGATCCACCGGCTTTGATAAAGGCAAAATCGGTAAACCAGTGAAGAATATTGGTGAAATATCCCGCCATAAACCAGAAGATCATTTCTCTGGGGCGAGATAAATTCATAACTATATGAAACAACCAAAACCCAGCAAATGCAAAGTCTAAAGTTTTTAAATTAGGGAATGCGGTTACCTGCACAGCTTTAATAAGCATCAGAAAGAACCAGATATAATACTTGCTGTCGAGCAAGCCCTCGTCATTAAAAAATTTACTTTTGGATTTACTGAGCATTGGTTTTTCTATAATTAAGTGCAGTTATATGGATGAATTTATGAATAGACTTTTCTGTGCCCGGCCAGGTAAACTTTCCCAAACATCAGCACAAAAACAGCTTTCATAAATGGCTTGAAATTAGGTGGAATCTCAGATCCACAACGCTTGACGCAGTCCATCAGCAGCCTGAATCCGTTGCCTCTGCGGCCTCTCATGACTTCATTGCGAATTTCGTTGAAATAAGCTCTTACTTTCAGTTTGCGGCGATATCCGCTAAATGCTTCTACATGCTTCCACTTCTGAGAAATCACTTCAATCCCTCTGAGCCGTTTTTCAATATCGGTAGAACCTCTTACACCCAAATGATGGCGATACAAAGTCAATGGCTCTTCTACATGGGCAAATGGATATTTTTGTGCAATCCGTACCCACATATCCCAATCAGCGAAAGAAGGCAGATTTCTATCAAAATTTCCGCACTCATCAAAACATTCTTTCTTGATCGAAATCAGGGAAGAAGAAGCCATCACAAACTTGCCGGTAAGCATGGCAGTGTACATATCATCGGGGGAAGGTACAGCGGGGCGCACCTGTTTTCCCAATACATCATCATCCCAGAAACGAACATATCCACAATATACAAAACCCACTTCTGGTCTTTCCTGATGTTTGGCGACATGTTTTTCCAGGAAAGTTGGTTCCCAGATATCATCGTCGTCCAGAAGAGCCACAATCTCTCCCTTGACATAAGTAAGCGCCGTGTTTCGCGAAGCAGATTCTCCTCCGTTTTCTTCGTGATGAATCAGTTTGATTCTGCTATCATTAAATTCAGCTACCAGCTGGTCAATTTCTTCTTCCATAGGAGGAAAGTCATTCACCACCAGGATCTCAAAGTTTCCATAGGTTTGTTTCAGCACAGAATCCAGAGCAATTTTTAAATAGGTAGTCCTTTTATAAGTAGGAATAATAACAGAAACTAACATATTATTTCACATTATGATTTCGTGACAACGTGGTTCCTTTTTAATAACAATCGTTGTATATGAGGTTTAATTTCTTCAATTAATTCAGGGTAAAAAAGGTAAAGAGAGGCAAGAAATGAGGCACCAGCCAGGATTGTTTTTAACGACAACAGGAGATAATTATATCCTTCGTATAAATAATTGAACGCGTATAAAGTTCCTGCAATCAACGCGCTGGCGAGCAATACTTTTCCGTGAATCAAAATCAATTTTTTCCACTGTACCTCCATTACACCTCCCAAAAAGAACAACGCGACGGGAACTGCAATGATATTATTAAAAGTAACTGCCATGGCCAGTCCAATTAGTCCAAATTGGATACCAATTATTAACGAAATCAAATAAATTATCGTGCTGGTCAAATTCAGGCGGAATGAAGTGCTGGCTTTGCCTACTCCCAGGAGGAAATCATTGGCAAAACTCGGAATTACAGTAAACGCACAGGCCAATAACATCCAGCCCAGTAAGGGAATACTACCGATCCATTCTTCTTTATTGATAAACACATGAATCAAATCAGGTGCCAGAACGGCCAGAATCACACTTACAGGGAAAATGAAGAATAATACTTTATTGGTCAGTTGCTGAAAAACCTGAACCCTGCGCTCCTTATCATTTTGCAATTGAGCGAATATGGGCAGGTTAATCTTGGAGAAGGTATTGATAATCATATCCTTCAGAGAAACATATACCTTACTGGCTACGCCATAATACCCTGCTTCCACCATTCCCAGATATTTTCCGATGATCAGGTTTACCAGATGGTTTTGGGCGTAAAACAGCAGATTATTTCCCAGCACATTGACACCAAATTTTAATAACTCTATATAATGTTCCCATGAAAACCGGAGTCCTGGTCGCCAGCTGCTTTGAATCATCAGGATGATTGTCATGACCAACATCATTGAGAGCTGATACCAGATCAGACTCCATGCGCCGTAATCCATAAATGCCATCGTAATCCCCACGGCTCCTCCGACAAAGGTGGAAATAAGCCTTCTCACAGCCAGAAGCTTAAATTTCATTTCCTTAATAAAAAGGGCATTTTGAACGCGGGAAACGGCTCCAATCAGAAAGGAAAAGGAAATCACTCTTAAGTAATTGGCCAAAGCAGGAGCTTCATAAAATTTGGCCACATAGGGACTCATGAGAAAAATCCCCAATCCAAAGATCAGAGAAATGCCCATATTCCCCCAAAAGGCGGTATCAAGATAAGTTTCATCTACCTTGTCCTTTTGAACGATAGCGGTCGTGAGTCCCTGATCAATAAAAATTACCACAAACGCGATAATGCTATTAATCACAATCACCTCCCCCATCGCTTTGGGGCCCAATAATTTTGCAAGAAGGAAAAATATGAAGATTGAAAGTACTCGATTGCCAAATTTCTCAACCGTGGTCCAAACGAATCCTTTTATCGACTGACTTTTTAGTCCCATGAGAATAATCTAATCACCTTGTTTTTAAGTGTTTGGTTTGGTTTATCACAAGGTAGCTGGATTTAGATCCAGAAGAAAGTCTTTTTCTAATCTGAACCAATATTCCTGAAAGATCAGAAATAATCCAACCCTGTCGTGTTTAATCGGTAAAAATGACGCGCCAACGGCCTAAAAAATAGAATTAATGGGGTAGGGAATTTTGACCGTAAAACCGAGCGTTTTTTTATTACTCAAAACCAAAATATCACTTCGACATAAATAAAAATAACGATCTAAAATATTGAATAACAATGCTGTAGAAAAGCTGACCTGCCGGGCAGACCAGCCTTATTCACAAAAACACAACACAGAACATGTTAAACAATGAAATCATTCTACCTTGATCAGGCGTCCCTTTTTCTCTATTTGTTGGGTCTTGAGTTCGTAGAAATACAGACCAGGTGCAAGTGAAGGGATAGGTATCTGCTGCTCCAGATGCTCATTTGCAACCCAGGATTTCTCAAAAATCAAACTTCCTCTTACATCAAATAACCTCAGTCTTACCGGTGTATCTATCAGATCAGGGATATTTCCGATAATATTCAGTTCATGGCTAAAAGGATTCGGGAAAACGGATATTTCGTAGCTATCAGAATTTTCGTTGAGGGTTTTAATGGGTTCCTGACTGGTACCATTTCCAAACCTGGCAGAAGTCGTTCCTGTGGAATAATACTCCTGACTGGTCAGCTTGGGATTCCCTCCCTGAGAACCGACGCCACCAGCCACATAAATGCGGTCATTATACACAATAGAACCTGTACCATGTCTTCCCGTGATCAAAGTCGGAAAACTCGTCCAGGTGCCTGTATTGACATCCAGGCCTTCCACCTCATTATGCGCAACGGTCTGGGCATCTGATTCGCCTCCGATGATCATGATATAATCTCCAAAAACTGCACTTGAACTTCCCGCTCTTTTGGTAGGAATCGAGTCTGCCAGCGTCGTCCAGGTATCGGTAGCGATATCGTAGACATCCACTGCCGCAATGGTATTGGCGAAAACAGGTCCGTCATTGGCTTTTGACAACCGGCCACCGGCCAGGTATATTTTTCCATTAGCCACAGAAGCCTGGAAGTGATCTCTGGCACGAGGCGCATCGCTTAAAACCGTCCAGGTATTGGTCGCGGGATTGTATTTGTCAGCCCAGGGCACATGTCCTGAAATATGGCCATTGGTAAGCCCTGAGAGGAAATAAAACTCATTATTATACACGACTACTCCACCTGCTCCACGTCTTCTTCCTGCCGGAATTTCAGCAATCGTGCCCCAATTGTCAGTAGCCGGATCATACTCGTAAATGCTGTCTACGGGAGATTCGTTGGGATAATTCCCTGTCATGGCACCAGCTACATATATTTTTCCATTATGGCTAATGGCCTGGAAATGATGTAATTGTTTAGGTGGTGCTGAACCCGAAGTCCAGGTTTTAGCAATCGGATCGTAAATGCTTACCCCAACACTTCCACGTCCACCAATCAGGTAAAATTTACCATTAGCCTCCACATAATCATTTTCCACTCTTTCCACCAGACTGCTGCCGTCAGAAGAAACCTCCTGCGTCCATTGTCCGGCTACCGGAGGCGGTGTGCTCTGGTTACTAATGGAAAGAATCTCAATTCCACTGATAATGGGGGTACTTTTGGCTCCTATCAGGAAGTTAATATCAAGGTTTCCATCATTGACAGTTCCCAGAAAAGTTTTCATGGTACCGATAGCATGCCCCACATCAGCGACAATATCATAATCAGGTAAAACAATGGTTCCTTCAATTTCTACACTAAAAATCCTTTTCCCTGGTGTATTGGTTCCGGAATACCCATCAGCGAAATACAGGCGAACTTCATAATCTCCCGAATCACTGACCGGAAAATCCCATTCCATATTTCCTCCACTACGCGGATCAAATCGCTCTGACTGGAAGATTTCCAGGGGTGTAGAAGCCGGAACAGTTGCATCCGTCTGGGTGATATTATATCCATTGGTTTTACTACCCGCATTGCGATAGGGCGATCCATTAGCTTGTGTGTCTTCATCCCAGTCAGGGTTTGGTGCATCGTTGGCTGTTGTCAGATTTCCGCCCGTATTTACGCGGTAGACAACTGTTTGAGCTGCTGACTGCGGCTGTAAAATGGTCCAGTCAAAACTTTCTGAACCTGAAGCAACTGGCGTTCCATCATCATCTGCCTGAATGCTTACAGGATACACACCCGCTCCGGCAGTAATGGTTCCTGTAATATCTCCTGTATTTGGGTTAATGGAAAGTCCCAAAGCAGCCAGTCCAGCGGCAGAGAAAGTAAGATTATCTCCCTCAGGATCAGAGGCGT
>JAGQVA010000220.1 GCA_020438265.1 Bacteroidota bacterium | reverse complement strand
GCGATTTTTCAACTTCCTTTTCCTTACTTTGGGGCGATAATACTCATAGATATAATCTCCCAGGTGAATAACAGCATTCAGATCCGGTTTCTCTGACAATCTCCGGAATGCAGCAAAGAAACCAGCTTCGTAATTATTACACGAAACCACCCCAAATTGCAAATTTTTCTGACCAGGTTTCATGCCCGCAGTCTGAGTTCGGCCAACAGGTGATTTTTCGTCACCAGCCTCAAACTGATAGAAATAGGTTGTTCCGGGAGATAAACCCTCTACGTCTATTTTGACTGTGAAATCCGCTTCTTCACTGGTTTGAAAAATACCTTCTGTAACTACATCTTTGAAAGCTGAATCGCGGGAGATTCTATAACTTACCTCTGCTTCTTCAGCAGAATCATTCAGACTTACTCTTGTCCAGATAATAACCCGATCTTCAAGCGGATCGCCAGAAGCGATCCCATGGCGGAATATATGGAGCGAATGATCTGATTGGGCTGTTAAGTGGAGTCCATTCCATCCAGAGGAGAATACAAAAAGGAAAAATATACAAAAAAACAGGGCTTGAGGAGACTTTTTCATACTTGAAGGAAATAAAAACCTGTTCCTGAATCAAGTCACAAATTTACCCTATCAGCGATTTTCTCCTATTAATCTCTCCAGCCAATTGTGTCGAGCCACAAAGTATCGAAAGGCTGCCTCAAAGTCTTCTTCAAATTTTTTCAGATTGGTTTCTCCCCTTAAATCGTACTTCGACATTTGAATGATTTCGGGTTTTTTATAATAAGGATATAATTCATGGTAAATCTTCTCAAAAGAGGATTTTAGCATCTCAGGAGTGATTTTGGAGAGTAATTTCTGTACATTTTCAAGATACTTCTGTTGTAGAAATGTATCCGTACCAATAACCCGATCCATATCCTCCTCTGCCATAAACATAAAGGCGTGGTTCCATCCTTCATGAAAACCATAATCCTCTTTTTTATGGGGTTGTCCAGTCAAAATATCATCATAATCCCAGGGGAGAATTCCAAAACGAATTTCTTTACTTTCGGGCAATGCAAACAGGTATAATTCATCTGAATAATCCCCGTTCATCATAAAATAATTAAAAGCCAACCAGGTAAAATAGGACTCCATATCCAAAATCCGGTTCCATTCGCGATACAAACTATCTCCCTGAAATTCATTGGGCAATTCATACAATCGGTCATAGGCTTTGAGATAATCAGCTTTTTTCCAGGAAGAGTTATTTTTGTCAAATTTGATATCGCTAATTTCATGATGATATCCCCGCCTGAGGACAAAAGGGGAATGAAATACCTCCATTTTATTTTCATGGGGTTTTTCTACCACCAGATAAATCCCCTGGGATTCCTGATTGATCCTGACCTCGGTAAAGGCAATAAAAGGGGTAAATAACCCAAGTTGGGCCAATAAGTGATAGGACAAAGCACTGCGATAATAGTTTTCGTCCATACTCAGGCTAATCAGATAAAACTCCTTTAGCGCTTTCGTTTCATTTCCCCAGGAAAAAACGTGAGGAAAAAACAAATTGACATTAAAACTTTTTCGGTCAAAGGAAAGGCTGCTCTGGCCTCTGATTCGCAGTTTTTCCACCAGTTTTTTTCCATCTTCTGTTTTGACTTTGGCTTTTTTAAACTCCAGTTTTTCTCCCCTGGCTTTTTTCAGTGTGGTAAGTTCCTGGCTGGAAATGTAAAATTGAATGACATTTTTCACATCCTCACCCCTGGAAAGATCAAGATCTACCTGGGAAAAAACCATTGACCATTGACATATCAAACAGAAAAGAAAGGAAAAACAGACTCTATCTAATCGTAAGCTCATAACTGAATTTGTAGAATGCAATACATTTTTGAAAAGAAGCGAAAGAGATTACCGAGCGATAATTTACATGTGTCTGCTTAATATGACAATAAAAAAACTGCTTAGTTGTTAGGGGTGGTTACCATTTCTTTGAATAGGGATATACAGACAGTTTGTCTACTTAATTCTTTTATTATGGATTCATTGCTTACCTGTATCAAAAGAAATGTCAATTATGAAATGAGGGCGAGTTACATATAATGGCTTGAATTAACGGATTTCGAGCCGTCAATTCAAGCCATATCCTTCACTATTCCGCCAAAAACGGATACCGATAATCCTTCGGAGGAACAAAAGTTTCCTTAATTGTCCTGGGCGAAACCCAACGCAGCAAGTTCAGATAAGAACCGGCCTTATCATTGGTTCCGGAGGCGCGACCTCCACCAAATGGCTGTTGTCCGACTACTGCACCGGTAGGTTTGTCATTGATATAAAAATTACCGGCTGTGTGCTGGAGGCGTCTGGCTGTCTTGTCAATTACCTGGCGATCCTGCGCAAATATAGCTCCTGTAAGTGCATAAGGACTTGTTTGATCAAGGATATCGAGGGTTTCCTCAAACTGATCATCCTGGTAGCAGTAAATCGTCAGGACGGGCCCAAAGATCTCTTCACACATGGTCAGGAACTTAGGTTCTTTAGCCAAAACGATGGTTGGTTCAATAAAATATCCTTTGGATTTATCGTAATTCCCTCCCAAAATGATCTCCCCATCATCTGAGGCTTTCACCTGATCGATATAACCTGCAATTTTGTCAAATGCTCTTTCGTCAATAACGGCATTTATGAAATTGGAAAAATCGAAGGGGTCTCCCATTTTAAAAGAGGAAACATCAGCTTTCACCCGATCCATGATCTGATCATAAAGAGAATCAGGAAGGTAAACCCGTGATGCAGCCGAACATTTTTGGCCCTGAAACTCAAAAGCGCCTCTGGCAATTGCCACCGCAGCTGCTTCAGCATCCGCTGTAGGGTGAACCATGATATAATCCTTTCCTCCGGTTTCGCCGACAATCCGGGGATAAGTTTTATAATTAGCTATATTCTGGCCAATGGTTTTCCAAAGATGTTGAAAAACGCCTGTTGATCCTGTAAAATGAAGCCCTGAAAAATCGGGGTGATGGAAAACAACTTCTCCTGCTTCAGGGCCATCAGCATAAACCAGGTTAATAACTCCCGCCGGAAGTCCTGCTTCTATCAATATTTCCATAATTACCTGTGCAGAGTAAATCTGGCTATCAGCGGGTTTCCAGACACATACATTTCCCATAAGAGCCGCAGCACTTGGCAGGTTGCCTGCAATTGAGGTAAAATTGAAAGGAGTGATACAAAACACAAACCCTTCGAGGGGACGATACTCCATTCGGTTCCACATTCCGGGGGCAGATTCAGGTTGATCCTGATAAATCTGTGCCATATAGTGGACATTAAAACGGAAAAAATCAGCTAATTCTGCTACAGCATCTATCTCCGCCTGAAAAATATTTTTAGACTGAGCTAACATGGTTGCAGCGTTCATTTTGGCACGGTAGGGTCCGGACAAAAGATCCGCAGCTTTCAAAAAGATGGAAGCCCGGTGTTCCCAGGAAGTATCTTCCCATGCTCTTTTAGCAGCCAGGGCTGCCTCAATTGCGTCTTTTACATGGTTTTTATTACCTCTTGAGTAATACCCTATCACCTTTTTGTGATTGTGAGGTGGGCTCAGCGGATGGCGTTCTTCTGTAAAAACTTCTTCACCGTTGATATACATAGGAATCTCTTTCACCTGATTGGAAAGTGATTCCAGGGCTTGTTTCACTTCATTTCTTTCATCAGAACCAGGCGCATACGTCAATACTGGTTCATTTTTTGGGGATGGTATCCTAAAGAAGGCTTTTTGCATAATTATTATATCTTGATATTGGATTAACCAACAAATATAATGTCCAGAAGTCTGATTCTGAAAAATTTCATTATGAATCGCTTTTTATTAGTTTTTTTCGCGCTACTCATTCCTACTTTACTTGCTTCCCAAACCTACCTGGCTCGTGTTAAAGCTGGGGGGAAATGGGGATATATTGATATCAGTGGCAAAGCCGCAATTCCACCTAAATTCGATGATGCACAAAGTTTCAGCGAAGGCATGGCCGCTGTTAAGGTCGAAGATCTATGGGGATTTATTGACCACCATGGCAACTGGGTAGTCAGACCCAGGTATCAGGAGGCAGGGGACTTCCACGAAGGTCGGGCCAGAGCCAAATCAGATGACAACTGGGGATTTATTAATCCACAAGGCGAATGGGCCATCAACCCCGCTTTTGCAGAAGCATTTGACTTTATTGAAGGTGCCGCAAAGGTAAACAGTATCGGAGCGGGATGGGGATTTGTAGGACCAAATGGAGAATGGATCATTTATCCGTGGTATGAAGAAACTTCCCACTTTAAGGAAGGGCTGGTAAAAGCCCGAAAAGAAATCCTCTGGGGATACCTGAACCGGGACGGAGAATGGGAAATTCAGCCTCAATTTGAAAGAGCCGGAGACTTTTCTGAAGGCATGGCAAGGGTACTGGTAAACAATATGTGGGGGTATGTAGATAAACAGGGAAACTGGATTATACGCCCCAGATTTACGGATGCCGAAGACTTTTCAGATGGTATGGCTATTGCCAGAGCTCCGGGTAATCTCAAATATGGGTTTATCGATACAGGTGGCTCCTGGGCGATCAAACCTGTATATGGAGGAGCCAAACCATTCAAAGAGGGAATTGCCTCAGTGGCGATGAAATCAGACTGGGGGTATATCAACAAAGAGGGTACCTATCTGATTGAACCTGAATATGCAGTAACCTTCGAGTTTGACAATGGCATTGCAGTCGTTCAGCGGAAAATGAAGCTGATTTACATCACCATTGATGGAAGTACGCTTGCTTCTACAAAATACGATTTTGCCGGCAAATTTGTCAATGGAGTCGCACGCGTAAGAAATGGCCTGAAATGGGGGTATATCTCCACAGACGGGACTTCACTGATTCCCACCGACTATTCGTTTGCAGATGATTTTGTAAAAATCGGCTCACCGATAGTCGAAAATCGGTAGACAATCATTTCCTAATCATGATCTCCCCACCTTTGGCCCAATAAAAGTTAAAGGTGGGGTATTTTTTATCTATCAATTTGTACAACCAATGAAAAGGGAAATTTAATTGTGACTTTCATGTGACAATGAATAAATTTATTTATCAAAACAAAAAAGGACGCGATTTTTTACTATCTATGTTATTATGTTTCGATCTCAGCTTATCCGGCTTCTGGTAACTCTTTCACCTAAAGAAATCAAAAATTTTAACAAATTCCTGAATTCTCCCATTTTTAATATACATCAGGATACAATCAGGCTATTCGAAGTATTAGAAAAGGCTTATCCGGATTTTTCTGCAATCGAATCAGAAACACTGTTTGAAAAACTTTTCCCTGGCCAACCTTATAAAGACGAAGTACTCAGAACCCTTAGAAAATATTTACTGGGCCGATTAAAAGACTTTCTCGCCTATCAAAACTGGCAGCAACAACCTCAAAACGTAAGTCTTAGCCTTCTGGAAGACTTATCCAAAAGAGAGAGTGAAGATGACTTTGTCAAAGAGTTTAAAAAAAGCCAGACTTCACTCAATCGAACTCCCATACAGGATTCTGACCATTTTTTGATAGAATTTCACTTAAAGAAACGATGGATTGACTACGAAACCACTTCCATCAAACGGCAAAATTTCCCGGATCTTGAATCTCTGGTAACTGCGCTGGATCATTTTTATCTGGCTGAAAAATTACAGTTCCTGGCTTCGGACCTTTCGACTCAAAGGATATTTAAGCGCCCTCCAAGCAAATTTATCCTGTCCCAGGAAATTCTGAATCACGTGCTGGCCAATTTGAAATCCTTTCCCATGATCATACAGGTTTATGGCCTGGCCTGTCAATTCATGACCGAAGAAGAAAACGGGGAAGAAACTTTCATGAAATTCAGAGGTCTCCTTTCCAATCATACCAGAGCTTTTAGTAATGAAGACTTAAGCAATTTGTATATCTATGCCATCAATTTTGCGAACCAGGGGTATTTGCACGGCAAAGAAAACTACCTACAGCTCATGTTTGAGTTATATAACGAGATGCTGGAACTGGACCTCTTATTTGAAGGAAAAACATTTTCTCTCAACAATTATAAGAACCTCACAACCCTGGGATTAAGATTAAAAAAGCTGGATTGGGTCGAAGATTTTATCGAAACCTATAAGGTGTACCTGGACGAAGAAAACTGGGAAGCGGTTTATAATTATAATTTGGCTCACTTGTATATTTATCAGGGAAAATATAGCGAAGCCCTTCGCCTCTTACAGGAGGTATCTTTTTTGGATTCGTTTTATCAGTTAAGTACAAAGATGCTTCAGTTGAAAATCTATTTCGAGCAAAAAGATGTAGAAATGTTTTTTACCCTGTCAAAAACCTTTGAAACCCACGTCAAACGCCAGAAAGAAATTACTGAGCACAGAAAAACGGCTTTCATTAATTTTATTAAAACCGCAAAAGCTATTTTCAGAATCAAAATTGGAGAGAAAGATAATCGGGAAAAAACCTATGAACTGATCCAACAATCCATTCCTTTGATTGAAAAAGAATGGATCAAAGAGCAATACCAGTCCCTGTAAAAAAAGAGAGGTGGTTTTTGCAAACCACCTCAACTATTCCGGAGAATTATCCAGATATCTATTCAGCTTAATTTTTGTTCCATTTGATTTAGCCCGATCCCCAGGCGTAAATTACATTACTTAAAGAGTTGACTGCCAATCAAATGGCAGTCTTAAATTGGGTCATTGGAAGGTGTTCCGTTCTAGTTTTGGGAAACAACCTGGGGATTCTCGGACATAAATAACTAGTAGGAACTATTACAAAGATATAATATGTCGCCTCCCAGAAAAAGATCAAAAAAATCCATTTGTGAGAAAAAGTGAAATTTCTGCTAATTATTGCGAATAAGTATTGGCAAAATCGCCGGGTTTCGGGATTCTTCGATCTTCAACCAGTAGGTTCCATCTGGCAGAATGGGTAACTTCATCTCACCAGAATGATCTGCTCTCCATTCAAAAACCTGTACAGTTTGTCCCAGCGAATTCATCAGTTTGATGTTAACTGATGTCTTATCCTCCAATCTTTCCAAGGGAGGAAAGATTCGAAGATAATCGCTTGCAGGATTAGGGCCGATTCGCCAGATGCCCTGAGGACTGCTTTCCAGCTTCTCTGGAGTCTGATCAGGCCGAATGAATATACTTGCCCCACTTTGAGAGGATAAGCCTGATACCTGAATAGGCGTACCGTCTGCCTTAATTAAAAAAGCATCGGTAATTTTCAGATTCAGGAATTCTGATTCGCTTAAAGCGGAAACCATCCCGATATCATCAATGATAACCGAAATTCCTCCTCTGAAAAGCAAACCACTACCATCAACCCCATTCTGATCCAATCTCGTCATACCCACATGCAGTTCCCTTTTGCGCTGGTTTTGCCAGGTCAGTGTATCAAAAGCAACACCATCATTCAACCAGGAGGAATCGGGAAGAATCTGAATGGGCTGAGAAATTGGCAAATCATACGAAAGGGTCAACGCAACCCCATACAAATTGGAAATCAGAGAGTTATCACTGCTTTCCAGGTTAATGGAAAAATAGGCCGTATCCAGCCAGTTAACGGTAGATTGTTCAAAATTAATGCTCAGCGTCAGAAGACTGGAATCATTCTTCATTCCTGAATATCCGCGTTGAAAATTGCGTCTTACCACCCAACCATCTGTATGTGCATCAATAACCCCATCTCCATTTGCATCCACATGCTGGTAGTTAACTCCCGAAGCCAAAGGGTGAGTA
>JAGQVA010000219.1 GCA_020438265.1 Bacteroidota bacterium | reverse complement strand
TGTTGGGAGTCAACAGAATACATGGAGAAGATGTATTTGTTTTGCGGTTTATTCAGGCTCGAAATCCAGCGTGGGTAGGCAGGCCATTTTTCGCGAAATTTGATGAAAATGCTATTTGGGTAGATGATTTGTCTCCTGCCTTTGGGAGGGAAAAATTCTTCTTTGAAAGTGGTATTGGGGAGAATTTGTTTTCTCCTAATTGATAAATGGAGTATAAGAGGACTGTTAAAAGGTCTTTTTAAGAAAAAACACGGAGACGCTGAGGCACAGAGAAATTGATAATCAATAATTGTGAATATCCGTACCTCAGTTCCTCCGTGTTTAATTTAAGAAATAGCAAAAAGGCCCTCACCAAAAACGTGAAGGCCTTGAATTTAAACAAATAGAAAGATAATGGCTGAGTCTTACTGCCTATCTCAAACCAATTCAAGATCACCCATCTTTGCTTCTACAAATTGTTCATGCAGGATATGTATCCCAATAATGTGATTGAGTAAAGCATCTTTTCTTACGAGTGAAACCGGATCGTTATCCTTCTCATAATCAGCCAAAAACTGCTTTAATCTTTTGAGATCAAAAATACCTGCGTGATTGACTGACTTTGTATCTAAAAAACGATTGATCAGTAGCCTGACTGCCATTTTTTTGCTTTCTGATGTATGAGCTGGCGGAGCCATAAAAGCAAATTTTTCTCTTTTGTAGAGCACCTCAGGTAAGACATTTTTCATGGCTTCACGAAGCACCCATTTTTCAGTTGAGCCGTTGATGCGCATTTCCGGAGGGATTTCCGTAGCTAATTGCGCCAGGTTATGGTCCAGAAAGGCTGGACGACTTTCCATAGAATTAGCCATGTCTACCCTGTCTCCACCCCAATTCAGAATCTGGCATTCCAGCATGGTTTTAATCCATGTGTATTGGGACACATCAAGGACATGCCGGTTTTTGATCTGGTCCTGATCAAAGGATTCTGCAATTGCTGCGATAGGATCGTAATCCTTTAATTCTGCCTGCAAATCGTCATTTAACAGAGGCCGGGCAATGGCCAGTGTCTGAATCCAGGATTGTATCCACGAAGGGGTAAAACCGCAAACAGACTCAAGAGCAGGATGAGAGATCTGTTTGTCTGATAAAATCGCTCCTTTAAAAATAGAATTTGACTTATCCATATTGGCCAGATGTGAATGTTTGTCTGACATCTGGTGGAGGAAAAAGTCCTTTTTAAAGGCTGGATAACCACCGAATAACTCATCAGAACCCTCTCCTGTAACTACTACACGATACCCACATTCATTCACTCGTTTGCTCATACAATATTTGGCCACTCCCAGAGTATTGTAAAAAGTTCTTTCGGCGTGATACATCGTGGTGATATAGTTATTCCCATACAGATCATTCGCATCTAGGGAAATTTCTTCCTGATCCGCCTGCGTTACATGGGCCATTTCTCTTGCAATGGAGGACTCGTCGTAGGAATCATTATCAAAACCAATGGTAAAAGCTTTTACGGGAGATTGCTGCATGGAAGATGCGAGTCCGAGCATCGAACAGCTATCGATACCACCCGATAAATAGCATCCTACCGGCACATCAGCTTCAAGGCGTAGTGAAACAGCATCTACCAGTTCTTCTTTTACCCTTTCGATAAAATAATCCGCTGATTTACTGGAGTCTCTTTCCCCTTTTTCGGGAAAATTAATGTCCCAATACTGATGTTCTTTTATATCAAACTGGCCATTTCTTTTTTGTATAATCAGCATATAGCCAGGTTTGATCGCGTGTACATCTTTAAATGCTGTTGTGCCGGGAACCATGGTATGCATAAGCTGATGAAGAATTCCTTCGCTGGAAAACTGTCGTTCTACATCGGGGTGAGCAAAAATGGACTTTATCTCTGAACCGTAATAAATTCCCTTTTTGTCTATGTGATAAAAGAGAGGTTTTATCCCAAACCGGTCCCTTGCAAGAATGAGGCGATCTTCTTTTTGATCATACAGGGCAAAGGCAAATTCTCCCCTCAGATGATGGACAAAATCGAGCCCATATTTTTGATATAAGGGAAGAGCAATTTCGCTGTCAGATTTGGTTTTAAAATGAAATCCTTCCAGCCGCAGACTGGTTCGTATCCGCTTATAATCGTAAAATTCGCCATTTGCCGTCAGGACAAACTCATTCCCCTGGCCATATAGTGGCTGCTCTCCCGTCTCCAGGTCAATGATCGACAAGCGGGCATGTGCCATAGCCAACCCTGCATCATCATCCAAATGATAACCAAATCCATCGGGGCCGCGATGGCGAATGCGCATAGCCATCTGCATTAATTGTAAATTCGCTTTTGGGGGGAGTGGAGAGCGAAGCCAAAAACCTGTTATTCCACACATATTTTTTCTACTTTTTGATGTTTTGATTTTTATTTGGCTACATGCTTGGGTAAGCGATCCAGCCGGTTTAATAAAGAAATTAATACTGCTTGTCTGATAAATACTGCCCCATGTGCCTGGGTAAAGTACAAGTTGTGATTGGTTTCATCCAGGTCCGGGTCCAGCTCATCCAGACGAGCCAGTGGATGTAACACTACAGCGTCTTCTTTGAGATTGCTTTGGGCGTTAAGTTTGAAACGGGAATCGAGCGATTTGTAACTATCTCCCAAAAATGTAATTGAGTTCATATATATGACATCCAGATCGGAAAGGATTTCATTAATGTCATTTGTCATTTGAAAGGGAATATTTGAACTTTTGAGAAGCTCTGTCAATTCCGGCCCCAAAGGATCTGCCATTTCAGATACAATCAATATTTTCCTGATTCCCGTTTTAAAAAGTAAAGACATCCGAAGGAAACTATTTACCGCTCGCATGCTGCCAGGAGTTCCCAGAATTCCCAGGTTAATCTGGTCTTTTTCTTTGACGATGTTCTCTTTCAGCCGGGGTTTCCATTTGAGAATAGCAAACCAGTCAGCCAGTGCCTGAGTAGGATGCTCACCAGAACCATTTCCGGCATTTATCAGCGGCAAACGCAGGTTTTCCATGATTTCCTCTACAGAACTGGTATTTGTATGCCGCATCACAATCAGGTCGCCATAAGCATTAAACATCTCTCCCATGTCAGAAAGAGATTCTCCTTTGGCAGCACCTGTCGTTTTGCCCATAGGAATACTAATGATTTTTCCATCGAGTCTCAAAACCGCACTTTCAAAAGAAAGCCGGGTGCGGGTACTGGCCTCGAAAAAGGCTGTGATAATGATTTTTCCATCCAGAGGATGATGTGAAGCAATGTCGGTTACTTCGAGAAAAGCTGCAAATTTGCATATCTCCAAAACCATTTCCTTTTCAAACTGATCAACGGAAACGATCGATTTTCCCGCCAGTTTTTTGAGTATTTCAAAATTGATCTCATCTTGCCTGATCAATTCCTGGGGATTGGGATAGAGGCCATGGGAACCCATTGGGTTATCACCATTTGTGTTCTCTTTCATTATAGTTTGATTTTTTACCATAGTTTTTTGGTTCTGATATCATTAATCAACATAACGATAAGGGCCGTTGCTCCTACACTCATGAGCAATAGTGAAGCAAGGATTAAGAGATTGAAAACCGATAGAGGAAAATTCATATTCAGGCGTCTTTTAATTGATTCCAGTCAAATTGGGTGTCATTCATTCTGGCGAAAACAGTTGTAACGATAATGGAAACCGCCGCACCAATGAGCGAGCCTGTGTACCATCCGAGGAAAAAATAAGCGATCAGGCCTATAACTGATCCTCCCAGCATTGCCCAGATAGCTCCTTTGGCAGTGGCTTTGGGCCAGAATAATCCCGTTACAATGGGGTAAATCGTACTGGCTACCAGAGGCCCTGCGAAAAACAAGACGGAAGCCAGCGTACCGATACGCGGTAGACAAACCATCCAGGCCAATAGTCCCAAACCAACGATGATAATTACTGAAGCCCGTCGAAGCGTTTTTTCACCGACCTTCGGGTTAATCATTCTTTTATAAATATCTTCTACAATCAAATCCGAGGTGGCGGCTAATAAGCTATCAATACTGGAAGCCAGAGAACAGAAAAACACGATAAATACAATAATGCTCCCGGATTTTCCCAGAATATTTCCCGCCATCAGTGGACCCACCATATCAGGACTGGTAATATTTACGCCCAACGTACCGCTGGTGAGGGCAATAAAACCCGCTGCAATAGGTACAGGGAGCCAGAAAAAGCCGGCCAGGGTAAAAGCTTTTTGACCAATACCTTCCCGTATGGCAAATGCCCGACTCCACCAGACATTGCTGTGGAAAACTTCGCCAATGCCGAAAAGAAGATTATTAAAAATAGCCATAATAGATGCTGGAAGGAGCATGTCTATCAGCATCGGCTTATCAGTGGAAAGGTCATTATAGACCTGATCCAGATCAATAGAATATAAAACAGCACCTCCTACGACAACAATTCCAATCATAATAATTAATGACTGGATGAAGTCTGTACCAATCACGGCATATAACCCACCAAAAACGGTGTAAACAATACAAACAAATAAAATAATAGTCATTCCTAACGTATAGGGAATCCCTGCCAGGGCATTCATTAAAATTCCGCCCGCCATACCCATACTGATCAGCCAGGTAAAACCATAAAAGATAGAAATGATCAAAAATAAATACCATGCCTTCGAACCGTAACGAAGACGAATAAAATCCCCGCTGGTATATCCGGTGGGCATGATTTGTTTGATTCTTTTGGCAAGTGGGGCAAATAAAAATAATCCCACCGCAGCAGTAGAATAGGCCAGCATTCCCCATATTCCTAATTCGAGGGCAAACTGAGGGGCCAGCATGGTTGTGTTGGAAGTAACCCAGGTTGCCATGGCGGTAGCAGTTCCGAAGGCAAGGCCTACATTTCGGCCAGCCAACATAAAACCGTCCATTCCTTTGGCCTTCTTTCCCCAGTAAAATCCCAGTCCTATCCAAAGCAAACTCAAAAGTCCCAGCAAAATCCACCCAACCTCAGGGGAAAGTATTTCTGATTGATGATCCATGATTGATTAGTTTTCAATTTGAGTATTGCGCACACCTTTAACCACGATCAATACTGTGAAAAGCAGAATTACTGCTCCAATGGCAAACAAGGTAAATGCAAGGGTAAGAGAGTGATGTCTTACTTTGATTGATATTGATTCAGACCAGGGACCCATCGTATTATTCTGAGGATCAATAACCCTTACTCTATAATAATAATCTCCGTCCTTTAATCCAGAGAGAAAGGTTGCCCGATCGGCTCCACTGTAAATGTGGGCTGAAGAGGCAAATTGGGGGCTCAGCGATTGCTGAAGCTCAAACTTTGGGGGTTCTGACATCTGAGCCATACCATCCACACCCCAACTCAATCTTTGATATCCGGAACGAGTGGTTATCTCCGCCGCATTGTCAAAGAATGGTTGGGGCATTTCATCGGCTATCCCAGCATTTACCAAAAAAATGATGATAAAAACTAAAATATAATATGAGTGCTTCATCGGCTTAAAAGCTAAAATTCATTTTCAATCTCCATCTGATTTTTATAGATAGCTTTCTGAACCTGTCTTCTTCTTTTTACCGACGGTTTTGTATACTCCTGACTCCGGTTGTATTCATGCCGGATTTTGGAATTTTTGTGCTTCCGTCGATACCTTCTGAGCATCCTCTCAATACTTTCTCCTTTTTTCGATTTTACAATTAACATATATGATTGATAACAGACAGTAAACTTTACCGCCGGAGGGCATGGTAAGGAAAAAATAGTTTCTATACAAACTATTTTTAAAAAGCTTTGAATGGCATAGTTTAGCCCGATTATTATGTTAATAATCTGGCTTTTTTGTTAAAAATTTAAAAATATCCAAGAATGAAAAAGGAAAAAATTTTGTTTCTATAGAAAATTACTGCTTTGTTTCGGCTTCATAGCTTATTTAACCTCATTGACCTCGTCAGTAAAAATGGGAGCTGCCTCAAGATCTTCAATTTCAAGAAAGTTGATAATGGTGTCAAAAGAATCCTGGAGTTTTTGGAGTTGTTCAGGAGCTACCGTTTGAAGTTTTATCGATAAACGTTCATGAAGTGCTGCAGGAGTTTTTCCCAATAATTCTGCTCCGCGAGCTGTGATTGTAATCATCCCCACCCGACGGTCATTTTGTTTGGGAAGTCTGGCTACCAATCCCTTTTTTTCCAAACGGCTGATAATGCCGGTGATGGTGCTGGCATTGAGTTGGAGATAATCTTTGATTTCTTTGTGAGAAGCCTGAAAATTATTGCGGGTTTTTAAATAATTCAGCGCCAAAAGCTGAGGGATACTGATGCCATATTCTTTTTCAATGCGCTTGCTTTCCAGGTTGACGGATCTGATAATGCGGCGTATTTTGGTTAAAATGTCCGTGTAGTCCATAGATACTGCTCCGGTCTTTTGATCGTTCAAAGATTTAAATGCTGAAAAATGGAAAAGTAGTTTTTGAAAAACAAATTTTTGCTCATCTCATTTTGTAAATAATTTTTACAAATCGTATATTTGTCATGACAACAATTGTTGTAATAATTATTTATTGAACTCTCAAAAACTAAAGCGAATAGATCATGGCAAATACCCCCGAGTTACAAGTCGTTCCCAAAATGTTTAAAGAAGCGCAGGATTTCCTGCCTATCAATGGAACCGATTATATTGAGTTATATGTAGGCAATGCCAAACAGGCCGCCCATTTTTACAAAACAGCTTTTGGTTTTCAATCACTGGCTTATGCCGGGTTGGAAACCGGATTAAAAGACCGTGAGTCTTATGTGGTCGTACAGGACAAAATCCGTCTGGTGCTCACTTCTCCATTGAAAGGAGGAACTGATATTGGTCGTCACATAGACATGCATGGTGATGGCGTCAAAGTAGTTGCTCTCTGGGTGGACGATGCGAGAGCTGCTTATCGCGAAACGATTGCCCGTGGAGCAGAGTCTTATCTTGAACCCGAAACCATTTCTGATAATTTTGGCGAAATTGTAAGATCCGGGATTTATACCTATGGCGAAACCGTTCACCTTTTTATTGAAAGAAACAATTATGACGGGATTTTTCTCCCCGGGTATAAGGAATGGAATACTGTTTACAATCCTTCCTCTACAGGTTTAAAATACGTGGACCACATGGTGGGAAATGTTGAGTTGGGAGAAATGAATAAATGGGTGGATTTTTATGAAAAAGTCATGGGATTTACTCAGATTCTTTCTTTTGATGATAAGGATATTTCGACTGAATACACCGCCCTTATGAGTAAGGTCATGAGTAATGGAAACGGTCGGATTAAGTTTCCAATCAACGAGCCCGCTGCAGGTCAAAAGAAATCTCAGGTGGAAGAATACCTCGATTTTTATGGCGGTTCTGGTGTGCAGCATATTGCAGTGGCCACAGATGATATCCTGTTTACAGTTACTGAATTACAAAATCGCGGGGTGGAATTTCTCTATGTTCCCACGACTTATTATGATACGCTCCAGGAAAGGGTAGGAGAGATCGATGAAGATATCGACTCACTCAAAAGACTGGGCATTCTGGTGGATCGTGATGATGAAGGATACCTTTTGCAAATCTTCACCAAACCCGTTGAACCACGGCCTACGATGTTTTTTGAAATTATCCAGCGCAAAGGTGCCAATTCTTTCGGTAAAGGAAATTTCAAGGCATTGTTTGAAGCAATTGAAAGAGAACAGGCCGTGAGAGGAACGCTGTAAGTAGTAATGCATAATTAGGTTTGGAAAAGTCAGAGATCAGAAATCAGATATAAGAAGTGATAAGTCCTTTTTTCTTCTGATTTCTGCAATC
>JAGQVA010000020.1 GCA_020438265.1 Bacteroidota bacterium | reverse complement strand
CCTGTTAACCGAGATAATTTAACCAAACTGAAAAACCAGATTGTAAACAAAGTTTAATTTTATTATTTTCGTTTCAAACACTCAGACATGTACTTTAGACACTTCTAAATAAACCAGTCAAACAAGATTTTCAACAGTTCATGTTACAGGCATTGGATATAGTCAGGGAGACTTTATTATCTTTGTATTAATTGAACAACTATTCAATATAGTTGGAATTGTATTTCCCTGTTTAAGCACTAAAATAGTAGTTATGAAGTCAACACTCCGAGAGTTAAAAGAAACTCAAAGTGTGTGGGATTTTATCCGCATTCTCCTTGTTTTTGCGATTACTGGCACTACATCCTCTTTTTTTCCTAAATGGATCATGCCCCTCCTGGGTATGGAGAAAGGGGTGCTGTACTGGATTACCTATATCCTCCTGATTACGCCTATCTATTTTACATTGCTTTTAGTGGTTGCTTTTATCTTCGGGAAGTTTACCTTCTTCTTTGAGTATGAAAAGAAAATGCTCCGGTGGTTTGCCGGAAGCCCCAGCAAGTAATTTAAGTAGATTTTACAGCTCAGAATATATTGTGCACTGAGCTTTTTACCTGATTATGATATTATTACCTAATGAATAAAAATGTGCCTATGAAATGAAAGCCTATCTCTAATTCTACAAATCATTACAACATATAGACAAAACAATCATCCACCTATTTGGTGCAGGATTGGTATGTTCTCACTTTTTAACGACAGGAATTTGCATCCTGCGACATGGTATTCCCATGCACAAATTTTGCGATTAGCCAATATAATGATATAATCAGCAACCTTTACAAAGATAAGATATGCCCATTTATTTCGACCCATATTTAACAAAAAAGTCTTGTTGTATTCTATTTGCTTTAACGTGGCAAATGTGGTGACACAGCGTGTATGAGGATAAGGAACAATAACAGATTGTTATTCCTACAACTAAGAAGGCTGTTTATACTGATCTGGTAAATTATTTTACGTTTCGCACTGCAATACCAGAGATCGTATCAGGATTCTTTCTACATTAGGATTACACAATCGATAATGTTCCGTCCGCCCAAAACTTTCTTTTAAGGCCAAAACTAAAACCCTGGTTATCCGATGGAATACATTAAATCAATAAGACACTTTTTCAAAGAAGCTCTATACGGAGATCACTATCACGACTTTAGTGCTTATGAGCTAAAGCAAGCCACCCAACAATACATCCCTTTACAAATTGACCGGCTGGTTTTTGTCGAAGGACAAAAGCACTATGAAAAATCAATGGAAAAGCTGGATGTGATTGAATATTTTAAGAAAAACGGATTCATTGATAAAACATCATTATCCAAATTTCATCTGATTTTTGCCAATGCAGGAATGGGTAAAACAACTTTTATGTTGAATTTATTTCAGGAATATACTTCTGGTATTCTCAATCTAAGAGGAAAAGGGCATAAAATGAAGTTATTTACCCTGGCCAAGCCATCAACCATGAAAATGGTCTCCAGAATCAAAGATAAGGAAGGAACCATTTTAATGCTTGACGGATTTGATGAAGATGCAGAAGCAATTATTGATTTCAGGAAAAGATTCCTTGAAATATATAATAAGACCAAAAAGTTCTATAAAGTTATTCTTACCAGTCGAAAAAATCTCTTCTGTTCAAATGAAAGTCAATCCTTTGAGAATTATATCCTCGGGGAAGAAAAAGATAAAAAAGCAATCAAACTGGCCTGTACATATCTCTCGCCCATCAGTGTGGAAGATGTAGCCCATTATGTTTCTCAATCTTATTCTCTCAAGGAAAAACACAAAAGGAGACAAGTATCCGAATTTATTAATCAGTCAGAGCTTTTGATGGACCGGCCGATTCTCCTTTCCTATATCGGAGACCTGATGGATGGTGGCAAGAAATACAGGTATTCCTATCAGGTCTATGAAACCCTGGTAAATAACTGGATAGAAAAAGAGGATCTTCTTTTAAGTTCCGAAAAAAACAGATGGTCATCCAAGGACGAACGAAAAGCCTTTTATCGTTCATTTGCCATCGCGACACACCAAAAACAAAGAGGTCCCGGAGGTCTTACCTTAGACAAAGAAGAGTTTGCTAAAATTGGGGCAAGCCATACTGTAGACATTGAAACATTCAAACTCAACAGCAAATCTCTCATTAATTACAACGCAGAAACCGAAGAATACAAATTTGCACATAGATCCATTTTAGAATATTTCCTCGCCAGAGAGGCTTTTGATAACCCCGATTTTCTGATGGAAAAGCCATTTATAGGAAGAGACGAAGCATTGCAGTTTTTCCAGGACATGATTCTTGAAGCTACTATGGCTGAAGTAGAAAAAGGTACCTTAATGATCGAGTCTGGCTATGAAGCTGAAGAAGTCCAGATTAAGAAGTTTTATATATCCAAATATCCGGTGAAAGTATCCGAGTTCCGAAGATTTTGCGAAAGAACCGGAAGGGAAATGCCCCAGGAGCCCACATGGGGCTGGCAGGACAATGCTCCTATTGTAAACGTTTCATGGCATGACACACAGGATTATTGCAACTGGCTCAGTGAAATGACAGGGTTTAATTATCGTCTTCCCACTGCCAAAGAGTGGGAGCTTGCTGCTGGCTCAACAAGTAATGAACGGAAAAATTCTGATTACGCAGGAGGAAATAAACTGGAAGAATTGGGCTGGTTTATCAAAAACTCAGGACGAAAAACACATGAGGTCGGCCAGAAAAAACCCAATAAAATTGGCGTGTACGATTTGTGTGGGAATGTCTGGGAATGGTGCCAGTCAGAAATAGAGCATGTATATATTAATGGCCACCGGGAATACGATTCGGTTAAGTTCAGCCTGATCAAAGGAGGATGCTGGCTGAATGATAAAAACTCATGCAAAGTATCCAATCATGGTCGAATTCCTGTCAAAACCAAAAAAAATATGATCGGATTCAGAGTCATAATTGCTCCAATGAAATAAGTAAAAACTATTAAACAATAAATAGATATCGTTCTTTATAAATCAATTTTTAACACTATAATATTAAATTTCATTATTAAAGTCTTTTTTAATGACAATCGAAAAACAATTATCTAATACGCTTGCTGCAGTACCAAAATCCGTTGCCTGTGGAGTTGTAGACATGTCTAGTGGTTTGGTTTTAGGAATCCAAACTACCGGAAACCAGCCTGAAGAGGTTTTTGACCTCCTTGGAGCTGCAACAAAAGACATGTTTGAAGGAGACAACGTAATCGCTATTGAAGATATCTTCAAAAAGGCTCGTGGTGTCAAGGACCCGGATTTACGGTATTTTCAGGAAATTGTAGTATTCTCCAATAACCTGATCCATTATTTTGCCAGGACAGAAGACAATCCTGCCGTGGTATTCTGTGTGCTTTCCGCAGTAAGTGTCAATATTGGACTCTTTTTGCTTAAAGCCAGACAGGAAGCTAAGAATATTACAGTATAATTCCCATATCTTTACTAACCAATGCCGAGGCTGTCTCAAAAGGGGTAGCCTCTTTGTTTTTCCTGGGATTTTGGGTCATTTGGTGTAGGAATTTTTCTCCAAAATGTGTAAATTCCTACATGTCAAAAAATACAGAGCATCTTTTTAAACCCTATCATCCGAATCAGGTTTTGCTGCTTCCCCCTTCTCTTTCAGAGAAGATCCCCTCGCATCACCCTGTTCGTGTGGTCAGTGAGATCATCGACAAACTGGATCTGACTCCGATTTTGGCACGCTATCCAGGCGGGGGCAGTTCGAGCTACCATCCCCGGATGATGCTCAAGATTCTGGTTTATGCCTATTTGCGCAATATCTTTTCCTCTCGCAAGATCGAAATGGCGGTCAGGGAGCATATTCATTTTATGTGGCTGGCCGGGGGGAATGAGCCTGATCACCATTCGATCAACCGCTTTCGGGGGAATCGGATGGAAGGGGTTTTCAAGGAAGTCTTCTCTCAGGTGGTTCTGCTGCTGCATGAAGCGGGTCATCTGAGTTTACAACAGGCTTATATAGATGGGACTAAGCTGGAGGCCAATGCTAACCGTTATACCTTCGTTTGGGCCAAATCGATCCAGCATTATCGCCAACAAATGGCCGAGCAATTGGAAGAGTTATGGCAGTATGCCCAGTCGGTGGCCAAAGCCGAACTAGGTGATAGCCAGCCCTGTGATTTAGAAAAGTTAGATCCTCAGGCAGTGGCTCAGACCATTGAAAAAATCGATCAGGCCCTAAAGGAGAAGCCCGAAGTAGATGAGAAAAAAAAAGCCCAAATAAAGCGGGTAAAGAAGGAGTGGCCGGAGAATTTACGTAAATACCAAAGGCAGGAGCAGATTCTTGATGGCCGTAATAGTTATAGTAAGACCGATCCTGATGCTACTTTTATGCGCCTCAAAAGAGATGAACGGCTCAGTCAGGGCCAGCTCAGACCGGGATATAATCTTCAAATGAGCACCCATGAACAATGGATTCTTCACTTTAGCATTCACCCCAATCCGACTGATACGTTAACCCTCAAGCCTCATTTGGAAGAATTTAAACAGCTCTATGATCGCCTCCCCGAAGCAGTTATTGGAGATGCGGGCTATGGTTCAGAAGAAAACTATCAGTTGCTCGAAGAAAAGGAGATCGAGGCCTTTGTTAAACACAATTACTTTCATCAGGAAAACAAGCCCGCTTTCATCCAAAAACATCCCTTTCATCCTCGACAGCTTTACTATGATCAGCCCAGGGATCGATATATCTGTCCTATGGGCCAGCCGATGGAAAAGATCGGCACCCTTAAGCGAAAAACGGACAACGGATTTGAACAGACCCTCACCCAATATCAGGCCAAAAACTGCCAGGGATGTCCCCTCAGAGGAGTATGTCATCAAGGGAAAGGCAATCGAATCATTCAAGTGAATCACCCCCTAAACCAATATAGAGCCCAGGCACGAGAAAGACTCGAATCGGAGGAGGGAATCAAGCATCGAAAACAAAGAAATGTCGATGTCGAGGCCGTCTTCGGAATTCTCAAACAAAACAGAGGCTTCCATAGGCTTGCGCTCAGAGGAAAAGAGAAGGTAGAAATCGAAGTGGGATTACATGCTCTGGCACATAATCTGAGGAAACTGACAGCCAAAAGAATCCAAAAACAGCCTTCCGAGCCATTATTACCCTTGAAAAAGATGGAAATGGAGGCTGCTTAGGTCTTCTACACCTTGGTTTACCAATCCAAAAACGACAAGCTAATCAAGCTACCCAGATCAGAAAGGAAAATCTTTATAAATCGAAAGCAGAATATAAAAAAGAGGCTGTCCCTTTTGAGACAGCCTCGTACTGACACAGGCGAGCCTGTCATTTCGAGCATAGCGAGAAATCTATGGACTCTCTCAAATACTTTATAGCGATTAAACCTGACCAAATCCCGCAAGCAGCCTCTTTCTCAAATCTGCTTTCTTTTCCTCCGAAATAAAAGCATGACGAATCGCCTCCAGGTTACATTTCATAAAATGTGCCTTTTCCCATGCAAAAACCTTTTCCAGTTTTTCATACTCTTCTGTCAGGGAAACATTTGAAACTGTGCGCCCATCTGTATTAATACTCATGGAAACCCCGCTATTGTAAATTCTGTCAGCAGGATGATCCTCTATTTTATCCACCACATGAGTATGAAGATTGCTGGTTGGACACACTTCCAGGTGAATATCTTCTTCTTTCAGAAAAACCATCAATTTCGGATCTTCCACACTTCGCACTCCATGCCCAATCCGAGATGGATAAAAATGCAGTAAAGTTTCCCAGACACTCTCTGCACCTTTGGCTTCGCCTGCATGAGCGGTTACCGAGAATCCTCTTTCTCTTGCATAGGCAAACGCATCAATATGATTGGTGATCGGAAATCCTGCTTCATCAGAGGCAATATCAAACCCCACGACGTGGGTGCCCTGGAATGTTTCTACCAGTTTGACCGTTTCCATGCTCTGGGCACGACTAAAATGGCGCAGGGTACAGAGAATAATTCCGACCTCAACTCCCGTTTGTGCGATTCCTTCCTCTACTGCCAGATTTACTGTTTCCACTACTTCAAAAGGCGTCAACCCTTCCTGTAAATGCTGTAAAGGCGCAAACCTGATTTCCGCATAAATCACATTTTCTGCTTTTAGCTGATCAAATAAGTCAAGTGTTACCAAATGCAAAGCTTCCTTTGTCTGCATCAAATCTGCGCCTTTTAAAGCCCTTTTGATATAGTCTACCAAATCGGTACACTTGGGCGAAGCCTGAAACTCATCAGCATATATTTCTGGTGTAATCCGGGGGTCCAGTTTTTTCACCACTTCATAACTCAGCGAACAGTCCAGATGAAGATGTAGTTCTATTTTGGGAAGCTTTAAATAGTCCATTCCTCGGTATTTTCAGTTTGGTTTGCGGAAAATAAGAATTGAATTGTGCCCACCAAAACCAAACGTATTACTCATCGCAATATTTACCGGATAATTAACGGATTTATCTTTAATAATCTGTAGGGATTGAGGAATTTCAGGGTCCAGATTTTCTGTATTAATCGTTGGAGGAATGATAGATTTCTGAATGGCCTTAACCGAAAGAATAGCCTCAACAGCTCCTGCTGCGCCAAGTAAATGTCCTGTCATGGATTTGGTAGCGCTGATTTTGAGATTTACAGGCTTTTCGCCAAAGACTTTCTCAATGGCTTTGAGTTCACTAAGATCACCAACCGGTGTAGAAGTTGCGTGGCAGTTGAGATAATCGATTTCTTCTGGTCTGATTCCCGCCTCGTCAATGGCAAGTTCCATTGCTTTCGCAGCGCCAGTGCCTTCAGGATGGGTGGCGGTCATGTGATAAGCATCGGCGGTCATAGCTGCGCCCACTACCTCAGCGTAGATATTAGCGCCTCGTTTTACCGCATGTTCATATTCTTCCAGTATTAATGCTCCTGCTCCTTCGCCCATGACAAATCCATCTCTTTCTGTGTCGAAAGGCCGGGAAGCTGTTTCAGGAGACTCATTCCTCGATGACATTGCTTTCATCGAACTAAATCCTCCTATAGACGCTTCCGTTATCGGGGCTTCTGACCCTCCGGTTACAAACACTTTGGCTTTGCCCAGTTTGATATAATTAAACGCATCCATAATCGCAGAATTGGAAGTCGCACAGGCTGAAACAGTTGTGTAATTGATCCCCATAAGACCAAACTTCATCGAAATCATTCCCGAAGCCATATTGGTGATTAATCGGGGTACAAAGAATGGACTAAATCGTGGATTCAATCCATTCGTGGCGTATGCTTTCACCTCTTCTTCAAACGTTCCCATTCCCCCCTGACCTGAACCCCAGATAACTCCGATATCAAATGGAGACAGCTCCGAGAGATTCAAGCCACTGTCTTCAAGCGCTTCAGATGCTGCATAGAGCGCATACTGGGTAAACAGATCGCTGCGCTTGATTTCCTTATGGTCAAGGTATCTGGACGGATCAAAATCCTTTACCTCGCAGGCAAAACGCGTCCTGAATTTTTCCGGATCAAACCGGGTAATCGTGGCTGCACCACTTTTGCCTGTCATTGCATTTTGCCAGAATTCTTCTACTGAATTGCCAATGGGTGTCAGAGCTCCTAAACCGGTGATTACTACTCTGGGTGTATTCATAATGGTTAAATTGTACTTATTAGTAAGTAAGTTTTTGTTGAAAAAATTTTTATTTAACAGACGCCAGAATCGCAGATTTCACATTTGCAGGAATATTTTCCTTCGTTACTCTCTGCAAGATCAAAGACGAAAGCAAAGCAGAAATGATAAAATCTGCTTTTTCCTCTACTTTTTCTGTGAAATGAAATTCGTTTGTTTCCAGGCCTTTCCTGAGAACTTGTCGCAACCACAGTCGGATTTCCACGCTTGCTGCTGTCAGCTCGGATTGCATGATTTCCGGAAGGGTTTCATAGGCAGCACCCATTGCACCCATAAAACAAACCAGCCCCTGACTGCCCAGTTTTTCATATACCTGAATAAAAGCTTCCAGACTCTGCGTGGGGTTCAATACATCCCATTTCTTTAATTCCCGGGTATAGTCTTTCCAGTTTTGCTGAATCACTGCTTTTCCCAGTTCTGCCTTGGAAGGAAAATGATAATGGACTGCCGCGTTTTTGATATTCAAAACCGAGGAAATGTCTTTGTAACTAAAGGCATTATAGCCTTTTTCCCGAATCAATTGATCGGCCAGATCGATAATTTGCTGACGAGTCTGCGACATGAGGACAAACTTACTTACTTATTGGTAAGTTAGCAAGTTTTTGAGCCTTAGAGATCAAAACACGGAGGCGCGGAGACACAGAGATTTTGGTAATTACTTATTTAGGTCCGTGTCTCAGTGTTTTTCTTAAAATCACCCTTTCTATTAAATTTATACCTCTTTCTCTGAAAAACCCAGTTCATTCTCCTGCCGCCTGATAACCGGTGTCAGGATTTCCAAAGCCCTGAGCGCCCGGGTGCCCCGGGATAATTGAACCAAAGAGGTAAATCCTTCTTTGCTTTTCCGCATTTCAAGTAACCCAACCGCTGCTTTTCCAATCTTCTCGCTGGCGAATGATTTTTTCGGAATGATCTTAAAAGAGCGTGCGGCAACCCGGGAGATGAGATCCAAAGTCTGAGGATCGTCAAAATGTGCCATTGTAAATAATAACCCTTCCAGAGTATTGATATTCACATCCTCTAAAAACACATAAGTCAGAATCTCTCCGTAAATCCAGCGTTCCCTTAATTCAAGAGAAGTATATTGCTCAAACCAGTCATGAATGACCTCCTGATAGGTTTCTGTGCCTATTCTTTCAATAATTGCTTTGGAATTTTTTAAAAAAGCTTCTGACGGTTTGTCTTCACTTCCTGCACTGGCCAAATGCAACATCTCATACATCATTACCCGCTGGCCAAACTCCATCGCAGCTACGGCTTCATTGAGTCTAACTCCAAATTCGTCCTCATCTTCAAAATAAAAGGGCGTTGATGTAGCCTGAGGATTTTCTACCTTAAACAAAATCTGCTCAATTCTCCTTCGCAAATTGTGAACCCTTCTTCCCCAGTGGTCAGGGTAAGGATAGGTTTTTAGCCAATTATCCAGACTGTATAAATGTTCTTTCATTTGCTCTGAAAGGCCATTTTTATTGACATACCATTCAACATGTGCAAAAGTCTCGACGAGAGGATAGTGATGGAAACGAGCATCAGCGTTATCCGATTGGATTCGGTACTTAATGAAAAAATTCATCAACTCTGGTTCGCTATAAGGAAGTTTTACCTTCAGCAAAGCCTCCAACGTATGGCGAATAATATGCAATAAATCGCTTAAATGGTCTGCAGGTCTTACCTGCTGAAAATAATACTCCCTGAAGGCTGTGGCATAATCCACCAGCTGGATCATGAAGTCTTTTTGCTCTGTCAAGGTGCCTTTACGAAGCTCCTGAAAGGTGGGAGTCTTTTCCACATTTGCATTGTGGTAATCACCCGAAACTTTTTCGGTCTCTTTGTAAATCTGGTCAATGATGGGGGCAATCTCCTGGTAGCGATTTCCTGAGTCGGATTTTGAATCAGAAGGTGAGGCAAATTGAAACAGGTATTTGAAAAATTTGTAGATGTTAACAGGATTCATGGTTTAAGTAAATCTTATTTCTGCCAACTGGCAATAAAAAGATATTAAACATACACATTTTGTGTGTTTCCTGGAAATACTTAAACCAAAATCGCAGACTCCTCTGCCTCTCTCTTCTTAAATGGCCTGATAATCAACCTCGTTCCTTTATCATAAGTAAAATAGCTCCATACCCAGTTCAGGAGAACAACTGCTTTATTTCTAAACCCAACAAGGAACAGCAGGTGAACAAACATCCAGGTCAACCAGGCTATAAACCCTTTAAAGTGAACATTTTTCAAATCTACCACTGCTTTGTTCCGTCCAATGGTTGCCATTGAACCTTTGTCCCTGTAACTGAATGTTTTAAGCTCCCGGCCTTTTCGCATCCGGTTGAGATTAGCAGCCAGGTTTGCACCCATCTGAATGGCGCCCTGAGCTACCTGGGGATGTCCGTTGGGATAGGCTTCGGTCTTCATCAGCGCAAGATCTCCGATGGCAAATACATTGTCAAAGCCGTTTACCTGATTGAATTCATTGACCAGCATCCGATTGCCGCGAGTGATATATTCTTCTTCAATCCCGTTAACCACATTTCCCTTAACACCAGCTGCCCAGATAATGGTCGAAGATTCAAAGTCATGCCCAATATTGGTTTTAATGCTATTGCCATCATAATCGGTAACCATCGTATCCAGCCAAACGTGTACGCCCAGTTTTTCCAGCGCCTTTTTCGCGTCATCAGATGATTGTTGCGACATGCCAGCCAAAAGCTGGTTTCCGGCTTCTATCAGGTGAATTTCCATCTGCCTTAGGTCCAGTTCAGGGTAATCATTAGGTAAGACGTGGCGTTTTAATTCAGCTAATGCACCCGCTGTTTCTACTCCGGTAGGCCCTCCACCAACAATGACAAATTTTAACAAAATGTCTTTCAACTCCCCGCTGGCAGTCTGAAGCGCCTGCTCAAAATTTTGAAGAATCAGGCTTCGGAGATCCAGCGCTTCTGGAATGGTTTTCATTCCAAGAGAGGCATTTTCAACCTCTTTCATACCAAAAAAATTGGTGCTGCTACCAGTAGCCAGAACCAGATAATTGTATTTAATCTCCCCAATAGAAGTGCTTACAGTCTGATTTTTTGTATCCACTCCTTCCACCTCAGCCATGCGAAAGATAAAATTATCCTGATTGGCAAATATCTTTCTCAAAGGAAAAGCAATTGAATCCGGCTCAAGTCCTCCTGTTGCTACCTGATATAACAAAGGCTGGAAAGTATGGTAATTATTGCGGTCAATCATGACTACCTGAAAAGGGCTTTTCCGCAAAGCTTTGGCCAGAGTAATTCCGCCAAATCCTCCACCAATAATGAGTACGCGGGGGCGGTTGGTCATAGGAACTACAGCTTTCATATATATTATTTTTAGGGTTAAAATCTTGTTTACTAAATTCGATTATATATACGATAACCCGTTTGCCTCGTTGACTGTTTAGAATGAATCTAAATTAGTTGATGATAATTTCTAAGGAATGGTTAGCTTTGTCACCTTATTCACTTACAATGAGAATTCAATTTTACCCTTTACCCATAGATGAAATCCGGGACGAAACGCCCGATGCTTATACTGTTTTTTTCCAAAATCCTGACCCGGAAGTTTTTTCCTATTTGCCTGGACAATACCTGACCATAAAATTGAATATTAACGGAGAAGAGATCAGGCGTTGTTTTTCCCTTTCCAGTTGCCCAGATGTGGATGAACGTCTGGCTATAACGATCAAACGGGTAAAAGGGGGACGTTCTTCCAATTATATCAGGGATTATTTGAAAGCAGGAGACATCGTGGAAGTTTTGCCTCCTATGGGAAATTTTACGCTCCGGCCCTATTATGATCAGCCTCGTAACCATATCATGATTGGCGCAGGTAGCGGAATCACTCCCCTGATGTCCATGATTAAATCTGTGTTGAAGCACGAGCCAGAAAGTAAAATAACTCTCTGGTATGGCAACCGGGATGAGTCTTCGATTATTTTTAAAAATCAATTGATTAAACTCAATCAACAATACCCGGAACGCCTTCATCTTCACTTCACACTTTCCAGGCCAGAAAAAAACTGGAAGGGGTTTACAGGTCGTTTGGACAAAGAAAAAATCTATGACCTTTTGTCTGAATTATTCATGACCGATGAATACCGCAAATACTATTATATCTGTGGTCCCGGTGGCCTGATTGAAGCTGCCGAAGCTGCGATGGACAAACATGCAGTTAATCCCTCTGACGTTCACAAGGAATATTATTCTGCTCCGGCACCCTCCGATTCGGTGATTCAAAAGGCGAACAAAGCTTTATCCAGTAATGGGCAGGATTTATCCGGAGAAGGCAAGAAAACAGAATTCTCTACTCAGGAGGTAATATTAAGAATTGATGGGAAGACTTATGAGGTAGTTGTAGAGCCGGGAAAGACCATTCTCGATGCAGCAGTTAAAGCAAAAATAAATCCTCCTTATTCCTGTCAGTCGGGAATATGCACCTCTTGTCGTGCGTTTCTGCATTCAGGATCTGTGGCGATGGATGAGACTGCGGGATTGAGTAAGGAAGAGTTAGAGGAGGGATATATTCTGACTTGTCAGGCTCACCCGCTGACGGAGGATGTGGAAATTGAATACCGTTAACCTAAAAAGTATAATCAAGCGTAATGGCTACACGAAAAGGCCGGTCATTATTCAGGCTTTGTTCATTGGTTTCGAGAAATTGCTGCCCATCGAGTAAATCATCCCCGATAAACTGCATTTTTCCTTCCAGCCCCAGAGCAATATCCTCAGTTAATTTATATCTTCCTCCAAACCCAATGACAAAAGACGGGTTGTAAATATAGTTTCCAAACCTTGTACTATTGAGATTATCCTGTTGGGCAAGGGTTTCATAGGAAGTATCAAGAAGGTTTTTTAGTTGGTATTTAACCCCCAGAGGGTCAGCAAGATTGATGGATTCATAAGGATAAATTTCACCTGTTCTTTCGTCGAATACATTGGTTTGGGTTTTATAAAAATAAGCACTGATCCCGGCCAGCGCATACAGATCGTATTTTTCACTGCCCGTTGGACTGAAAGCCCGGTTAAGATTCCATTTAAACAGAAAGGAAATCTGCCGATAGGACATCCGGTAATTGTGAAAAACTTTCATCGTACTATCGTAGAAACGCATGGAATCCCTTTCGCCATTCAATGCAGAGTTAAATCGAAAGCCCTGAGAAGGCATCACATCCAGTCCCGTATTGCTTCCCAGGTCAAATCCCAATCTGACATCCAGAGAAGGAGAAATTAATTTTTGCACATAAAATCCTCCCTGGTAGCCAATTAAATCGGTTTGAACATCAGCCATCAGACCACTCACCCCGATATTTATCCCCACCGACCAGTTTTCAGCAATCGGATTTTCCACTCCATAATATTGCCCAAATATGGATGCAGGAAATATAAAACTAATCGCCAGGATTATGGATCTCATTTTTCTCATTTATGTACAAATTTAAATAAGTTTAGATGGGGATTGATAATCAACTACTTAACACAACCACTATATATCAAAAAACCCGCCGAATTACAGCGGGTATTTTTATAAATCACGAATGTTTCTCAGAATATTCGATTATCAGCGAACTGGGAAGATTACTGATTATCAGGTATTTTGATTCCCAAACGAGTCATTAATTTTTTGGTCAGATCATGTTCTTCGGGGCCGTGAAGGATGATAGAAACACCAGAGCCATCAACAGTATTCAATACATAATCATACCCTTCAGCTTCAGAAAGCGCTTTGATTTCTGTCTGAAGTTTTTTGATAATAGGGTCCAGCAAATCCTGTCTTTTTTGCATCAATTTATTTTGAGCATCAGTAGTTTCCTTTTTGATTTCCTCTTCCAGTTTGATCAACTCATCCTGAAGCGGTTTTAATTTGGCTTCATCCTGTGTAGTCTGAGCCAAACCCAGATATTCCTCACCTTTTGTCTGATAATACTGTTGTTTCACCTGCAGTTTTTCTCCCAGTTTCTTTTCGAAGGTGGCCAGACTTTGCTGCATGGTTTTGGATTCAGGCATATAAGCAAGTATCACATCGATATTTGCATAGCCGATTTTCTGTGCAGCCAGATTGCCCATCAGAGCAACCCCTGCGATAATGAATAAAATGGCGATTTTAAGCCTCATAGTTTCTTATTTTTTTGATGTAGATTAGATGAATCTTTTGCGCCTGCAAAGGTACAAAGATTATATAAAATTATTAATTACCAGCACCTTCAGGCAGCTTAAGTCCCAACTCATCCATAATTTGTTTGGTAACATTTCCGGAATCAGGACCGTGAATCAAAATAGAAGAACCACTGGCAGTAGAATTGAGAATATAAGTGTACCCTCCAGTTTCAGCCACTTTCTGAATGGCTTTCTGGAGTCTGTCCAGCATAGGCTGCTGTAATTCTCTTTCTTTGCGCATGAGTTTGTTTTCTGCTACAGCCTGAGCCTGCTGAAGCTCCTGCTGAAGTTTTTGCAATTCCCCTTCTAATGGAGCCAGTTGCTCCGGGGTAGCCTGAGCCTGAAGCAGTTCCTGATATTCCTGATATTTCAGTTTGAAATAGTCGTCCTTTACTTGTAAAGGAGCTGCCAGTTCTTCGCTGTATTTGGTTAATGCGGCTTCCATGGTTTTGGTTTCGGGCATATAAAACATAATCCCCTCCATATTGGCATAACCGATCTTCATCTGGGCTGATACGGTCAGTGTCGTTCCCAGTGTGAGTAAAAGCCCCACAAACAATAGTTTCTTCATTCTTTTAATAGTAATGGGTTGACATATAATAAATCGACGACAAAAATACGAAATGAAAGTCGTTTTGATTGTGTTTTTAACTAAATCTTAACTTATTCCGGACAAATTTCTACGCTTTGTACTCATTTTTATAAGCTTTTGCGACATAATTGTTATTCACTGCCTCATCCAATCCCCGTACTTTGTCTCATGTTCAATCAATCAATTTATTTTATATTATGAGACGATCAACAACAACACAGTCACTGATTTTCCTGACTTTTTTAACAATTTTTTGCCTGGGTAATTCCTGTGAGTTTAATGTTTCTACGGCTAATCTGAGTGATTTGCGCCTCTGTAGTGAGATTGGAGACGCTTCTTTTTGTGAAACAGGAATGACTTCTTTTTCCCCCGGCGCGCCTCAGTTCGTAGCTACTTCCAAGCTGGGAAATGCTCCCTCTGGTACCAAAGTGAGCTTCCACTGGTATTACCTGGGGGATGAGAAAATTCTTATTGATTCTGTCGTTTATGAAGGAGAATCAGGATATGTTCGCTCCTGGTTGTCAAAACCACAGCAAGGATGGCCGGAAGGTACTTATGAAATTGTTGCGAAAATCCAGACTGATAATGCGGAGCCTCTGAGTAAGCAGTTTGAGGTGGTAGGGGCAATGTAGATGTAAAAGCAGGATGAATATGCCCTGGTATTCGTATGTGTTTAGTGCTTTTCTTTGCTGCATAGCAAAAATCCCGTTAGGGATTAAATATTGGTAGAAAACCTTGGTTTCATATATCTTTGCGCGCCCTGGGGCGCGCTGGCTAGAAGAAGGGTTCGCATTTTCTCTACCAATATTTAATCCCTACGGGATTTTCACCATTCGGTGAATAAAAGTCTGATTTTCTCCAAGGCAATTCATCCTACCACGATAGTTAAAAAAGTTTTCATTGTATGATTTCTGTAACTTTTTCACAATCCGTGATTAGGTGAATAAACCATTTTATTCAACCTAAAATCATTCAACAATGAAAACGACTCTTGTAATTTTCACTTTTCTCGCCAGTTTGACTTCTTTTCCCCAACTCGAAAGTCCCATTCCCCAAACCTCAACGAATATGCGAAACCTGGAAAAATCTATGGTTGAGGTAAATGAGACACTCTATGTCAGTAAATATGAAGTGAGTAATATCGATTACCGGGAATTTCTCGGTTATCTGGATCAAAACTCTCAAACCTATCAACAATCTGTGGTAGACAGTATGAAATGGGATGAGGTTCTGGCATATTCAGATCCTTTGAAAGAAGCATATTTTAGTCATCCTGCCTTTCATCTTTACCCTGTGGTCAATATTTCTCATCAGGGTGCAAAAAATTACTGTGAATGGCTCACCACGATTTATAACCAGGACGAAAAGCGCAGGTATAAAGAAGTTATTTTTCGCTTGCCAACAGAAATCGAGTGGGAAGAGATTGCCCGCAGAGGTTTCGAGCCAGATCATCAGGGGGACTGGCCCAAACTGGAGGATCATAAGGGCCGTGTACAGGCTAATTTCCGCTATGTAATGCAACAAGCCGTTCGGGAGAATAAAGCGGAAGGAGTTATAACTGTAGAACCTTTTGCTACCAGCAAGATGAGTGGAAAGAAGGCTCACTTTATCACAGCTCCGGTAGAGAGTTATGAAAAAGATGAAATGGGGTTATACAATATTTTCGGAAATGTCGCCGAAATGGTAGCTGAACCTGGCATCTCAAAAGGAGGACATTGGTGGAGCACAGGTTATGCCTTAAAGGTTGACGAAAAAGAATCCTATAACTCCCCCAATCCATTTGTTGGTTTTAGAGTGATGATGGAAATTATAACTGAATAATTTTCTATTCAGCCACAGCCTGATTAAATGCATCCACCAACACTTTCAGGAATGCGAATATCAACCAGCGATTACCAGGCTTTAACGCATCTCCTTCCTCTTCAATAATTTCAATCAGGTAAGTCAATAGCTCTGGCTGGACGGAATTTTCTACTTCCCCTCTGGCCAGGGCTTCTCTCTCGTGGGTTTTGGCAAACTCCATATCTTCAAGCAATCCCAAATTGGACCTTTTGACCTGATTGATATCTTCCTCAGAAAGGGTTTTGGTAAGAGAAAAATGCTGATCATACACTTTCCAGGTCAACATTCCCATATAGAGAAAAACTTCCTGTTCTTCATCATGGAAATCCTCTTCTCCCATAGCCAGTAAATAGGAGAATACAAATGGTTGTTTTTCTCCAAATTCATCGATCAACTGATCGATGGCATCGTCATCATCGATGCTGCTAAGCCAATCGAAAGTCTCTTCAACGGCTTCATAAGACAACTGCCTCATTATTTTACTTCAATAATTATTGACTCTGATAAAACGATCGCCCCATTTTCATCCTTCACATTTGCTTCCAGCATAATTTTTCCGGGATTTGTGGAGCGATTTCGCAGCGAAGTTAACAGACTATCTCCAGATGCAAAATCAAAAGGTACAATTTCTACCTCAGCCTGGCTCGTATCTACAGGAGAAACGGAAAAATTTATTCTGGTTTTATTGGATACATTTCCCTCAGCACGCAATAATAATACCTTTACATCCAGTGAAGAACCCTGTTCAACGCTCAGAAAAGCATTATCCGTGGTAATTAACATTTCTTCCGGATAAGCCCGCTCAAAAGTCAAAAATTCAAAATCGGAATAGGTCGCCGGACTGGCTTCGGAAGAGGTTACACTGACAGAGAGTGTTACACTGGGATTAGCGGTTCGGTCTGCCACCAAAACTGCAGTAGCCTCCTTGCCGGAAGCTGTACGGGTAAATTCCTGGCCATTATTAGAATTGGGAAAACCTTCTGCTCCTGCAAATATCCCTTGCTCAGTACGGAAAGTAATTTCTGCATTAGCGTCAGTTTCAGGCCCCAGAATCGCTCTGACAACCATGCGGCTTTGTCCATCAGCCAGGAGATTGGTTGCATCGGGCACCAACTCAATGACCTCCCGGGTTTCAATCCCGACAGTAGGATCTTCAAGCTGGCAACCAGCAAGCCATAGACTGGTTCCTGTTAACAGAAAAAAAGATAATATTCTAATGGTTTTCATTATGATCGTTTTTTTAACTTATTCACTTGCTTACCCGTTTGTCGAATCATTTTCTGCATTCACCTCGGTCTCGGTTACACCATGACTCGCACTCGACTGCCCCCCCTCTTCTGAACTGGTATTTTTGGCTGCTTCCACACTTGCCATGATTTCAGCCAGTCTGTCGCCTGTGTCAAAAGTCAGGTCAACATTAAAAAAGGGAGAAGGATGCGACTCCCCTCCATCCGCATTTTTGGCTGACGCGATAAAACGAATAAGAATATTTTGCTCACTGGGTTTTGTACACACAATCGTAAAAGGAATATTGATAATTTTCTCATCGAAAATACTCTGAGTCTCCACTTTCGCTTCAATTTGGGATACAAATTGATTTCCTACCAAAAAAGCACAATCATCAGCAATCATGTGCAGAAATACCTGACATTCTCCGGCTGCATTGGGAGTAACCAGGACATCGACATCATTGGGTTGCGTATTCACCACTTCAAGCGGTTCTGGCGTTTCGGTAATCTTTACATTGGGTCTGATCGGATCTTCTGTCATATCGTAATAGATTGATTATTAAGCAGGTGTAACTGGATATAATGAAAATGTTCTGGATGAATTTATCGTTTCTCGGTCAGTGGGTTCAGTAAGTTTTTGATTACATTAAATGCATTAGCATCAACACTCATGCCGAAAAAAGGAGCAACACGTAACCTTTCAACTGCTGTAAAAGGGCTGAGAGAAGGTTCATTAAAAAAGATCCCTCCAACCTCGACACTCACTGCACGGGTAAGGTCATAACTTAACCCCAGGACTGGCTGTACCTTAAATACATTTTTCTGGATTTGTCCCTTAAAATTCAGATCTCCGGTAGCTTTAATACCAGCCAGGATGGCAAATTTATCAGTAAACCTTGGATAAGGATAAGGCACGCTTTTGTCAATCGGATTGAGATAAAACTTGGCCGCCACGTAGGAAATCATTTCCGGCTCCGTATTTTCCAGGGTAAAGCCTGTTTCGCCGGCATTGGGTGTGCCAAAATTTAGTCCCACCAGGGCAACGCCATAAGCGGTACCAATATTGATCGCATCATAACCCGTAGTTCGGAGATCGTTCTCTCCGGGAACTGCACTGGCAAAATTCGCGACATTATTGTTCCCGGTGGAATCAATTCTCACACGGCGATTGGTACCTGTACCTGTGCCTGTAAACGGGGTGGAAATGACCTCTGTAGAATTGGCCAGAATAAACCCGTCTCCGATTAATTTGTCCAGACCTCCTCGTCCAAACCTTTGTTCAATCAGGCGGATTCGGGCTACCTTTTCCTGGCGGGATTTGGTATAATTGGTCAAATCATTAAATGATGATCTTAATCTGGCGAGGCTGCTTTGCTGAGCCGCACTTAATTCAGAAGGATTGGCTCTCGCAAAATCAATCAAAGTAGAAAACAGATTGACATCAATAATGCGCAAATCATTGACAAAGGTCTCTAACGCTTTGATATCCTCATCAGAATACATTTTCGGAAGATCCGGATTGGTTTGGCGGAGACTTTTTAACTTATCCAATAAATCAATATAACCCGGTCTGGAAGAAAGTGCCCGAATTTCATTCTCAATCGTTTCCAAAACCGGCGCTTCGTCAAGCAGACTGAGTTCATCTCTGATCACGTTTCCAATGGCCTCGGCCAACTCAGGATCAATCGTCCCTCTGAAAGGCACTTTCAGCTCGCGGGCGGTAGTTGTAAACTCTACTTCGCCATTATCATAAGAATCCAGATAGCCAAAATTCAGGCTGTCAGCAAATTGGGCTACTTTTTGGTTGAGGAAACGATTAATGACATCAATCCTGATAGATTGGGTACCGTTTTGATCAAATTCTTTGAGAAGTTCGGTTTTAACCGCTGTAACCAGCCTTTTGGTAGTGGGATCATCCAGCTCGTATTTATGGAAAAAATTAAACCGAAAATTATAAGCTGTACTCAGTTGCAACGGTGTAGCTACATAGAGTTCAAACTGCTTATCATTCACAGGATCATTGGCCCACCAGGTCGTTGCGTAATAGGGATCAGTATTAAATTTGGGTTGTTTATTTTTCCGGCGAAGGTTTCTTCTCCGGCGGCGGCGGGGGTTTTCCTCCTCAAATACGGTCAATTGTACCACATTGGCTTTTCCCGAGGCTCCCGGTTGCTCGCGATTTCCTTTGATGAGGAAAGGTTCCCCATAAGGCAAAATTCCGCGAATTCGTCCATCCTTATAGACAAATTCCTGGTAATTCTGAGCGAAAGAATCTGGCGGCAGGACAATTTGCAGCCCAATCAGGGTGATTCCCCAAATGAATATTTTTTTTAAGTACCTGGATATCATGTATATATTCGTCAACGATTATTAGCTGGAATAAATAGGGAAAAGAAGAGAGTAGGGATCAAGGAGGCGGCTAGCCTTACCTTGTAAATCTATTAAAATTTGCCCGAAGATCAAATAGAAGTTTTTACTTCTTTGCCATATTATCAGCGTTGCCTTCTCTTAGCAAACTCTCAATAAACAGCCCATATTCATCCACAAACCGCTGATAAGGCTCACCGGTTCCCGGACCATTAAACCCTGTATGAATCTTTCTCACTTTCCCGGTCCGATCGATATAAATAGCCGTCGGGAAAGATATCACACGATTAAGCATGGGAAATTTCTCCTCTGCAATTGCTTTGTCGTTTTTGATGCTGGCGATGACATATTCATATCCCACGTTAAAATGTTCTTTCAAACGGCTAAGGTTTCGGGCGGCGGTTTCCAGATCTGGCGATCTTTCAAAAGCCACTCCCACGATCTCCAGGCCCTGATTTTGATACTGGCGGTACCATTTGCTGAAGAGTTTGGTTTCATCCATGCAGTTTGGGCACCAGGAACCCATCAGTTGTATAATGACGACTTTATCCTGATATAAAGGATCGTCCAGCGTAATCGTGTCTCCCACCAAATTTGGGAAAGCAAAGTTTACTTTGTCATACCCTTCTTTCAAATAGGTAATTGCATCCGGCTCGCGCAATTCTGCATCGGGATTCGGAGTTGCTACCCAGGGTTCCAGCCAGTGGCTTCCCGACCAGAAATTGCCTTTCAAATTTCCCTCATCGCCAAGATCTGCGATAAGCAGAAACGCGTGAGAGCCGTCAAAAGCAGAAAGTTTCAGCTGGTTTCCATCAACTATTCCTTCGAGATATCGATAATCGCCAATTTCGGTGAGAAAAGTTCCGGTAACACGATTGCCTGTCTGTATAAATTTGCCGATGGCTGGATACACATCTGTCTCACTCTCAGGGCTAAAAACGGCTTCCCAGGTTGGAGCGAGTTGAATGGGTTCATCCTTACTTTTTGCTACAAACCGGGGCTGTTCGCCATAGGTAGCGGTAAAAGGAATCTTATAGTCTTTCCCCCGTGAAAGATCCGTCCAGTAACCTTCAATCTTTTTTCCCTCAATGATTTTTCCGTGAAATTCAGAGTCAAAAATGGGCATTCGCATGAAAAAAGAATCCTCGCTAATTTCGACTTCATTCACCTCGATTCTTTCCAGACTATTCTTAACAATTACCTCAAAT
>JAGQVA010000218.1 GCA_020438265.1 Bacteroidota bacterium | reverse complement strand
GTTATCCTGCGCCCCGCCTATAATAAGATCACTACTGGTTGTTGGATCAATGGCTACATGGTAATATTGATACGTGACATAGTCTGTATGTAACTCTTCCCAAACGGGGCTTGCATCCACGATATTGGTCCTTGCAATCCCTCCATCTGTTCCTGAATATAAGGTGTCATTACTCGTTGGAGGAAAAGTAAGCATGTGAATATCAGGGTGGTGATTGGGAGTTTGTGCATAGGTACAACCAGCTGTGGAGTATCCGCCGATATGAGCCCAGCCAGCTGTAGTCGCTCCCCCATTGGTGGATCGATAAACATTCGTTCCTCCAATAAAGACTGTATTGGCATCATCTGGTTTTACTGCTATACACAAATCATATCCTCCCTGGATAGAGAACGGATTAGATCCTTCCCAGCAACCACAGGGGTCATTCGGCAAAAATGCGCTACTATCAGCCCAGACATTGGTATTATTATTAAATAAGAAAAAGTCAGCTTCAATAGCTGGCGCGCCAGGACAAGTATTATCATTATCATTATCATAAAGAAAATAAACCAGGTCTTCATTGGAAGGAGCAATTGCCACAACAATACGACCATAAGCATTAGAAGCATTCCAACCTGTTGGCGAACCATTACCTGCAATTTGGGTCCATGAGCCAGCTGCACCGGTAGTAGATTGCCATACTCCGTCAGCATTATTACCAATAGTCCCGTGCATCGTTGCATAAAAATAACCACCAGATGCCCCTGCACTGGTAATGGCAATGTCAGACCACTGGCCAGTATTATACCCACCTACACCGGGTTGTAATACAGTAGCCCAGGTAGTTCCTCCATTGGTAGACCGCTGTATCGTCGCCAAAGCTGCAGCATAAACATATCCATTCGACGGATCGATAGCCAGTTTGTGAATGAAATCCATTCTGTTGTCAAATGAGGTAGAACTGCCCGTGTTTGAATTGGCCAGTCTTGTCCAGGTAAGACCATTATCCGTAGATTTCCAGATTCCCTGTCCGGTATAAAGTCCGCTACTTCCATTGGAAGCAGAATTACCCAAAGATTCCCCCGTAGCATAATACCAGGTATCCTGAAAGCCTGCTCTTGGGTCCTGTACAATAGAGGTTACACTGTGGATTTCATCATCCGGAGAAACCCGGGTCCAGCTTCCTCCGCCGTTGGTTGAACGAAATACACCTCCACTCACCCCTCCAGCCAGAATGACACTATTGGTTGTGCCATATCTCACATCAAAGGTAATTGCGCGGGTTCTTCCTCCAAGATTATTGGGGCCTCGGGGAGTAACGGTAAATCCTGCTCCTCTTTTACTTTCCTGAAAAGGGGGTATCCGCCGGGCTACTGACATTTCCAATGCCCGAATATTATCAGGAATTTGGCCGGTAGCTGGATCTTTCAGCATGTCAAACTCAAATTTTTCTCGCTCTTCCGCAAATAAAGCGCGTTCTTCAGGAGTTTTCTTTTTTATGGTGTATTCAGGTGTATCTGGTGGAGGGGTAAAGTCGTTTAGCTCAAAACTAAAATTAGCCGAAATCGAGTCCCCGGGACGAAAAATACTAAAATAATAACTTATTGCGGTTCCGATAATGATCATTACCAATAAGCTATAGAGGTAAGGTAGAAATGTTTTCATTCAATTATTAGCTTTTTTATGTTAGAAGTAAAAGGTTACGGAACTTAATCTTATTCAGAAAAAGTCGTGAATGCATAAAAGATACTTATTTTTTTCTCATATTAAACTGATCTTTCTCCATAAAACCATTGCATGAAATATTTAGGCCTTTTTTTCGCGATTTTCATCTTCATAAGCTGTCAGTAAAATTCGACAAAACAAACTAGCGCAGATTTGTTAATCAAGAATGCCAACATCTGGACAGGTTCTGCCAATATGTCCTTTTCCGAGGCAATGGCTATTAAGAATGACGAGATTATCTGGATCGAAAAAAACAAAGATATAGAAAATTGACACAGCTTACACACACCAGTTTTGAGGAGGATATAAAAGGATCTCTTAAACCAGGGAAACTCGCCGACTTTATTATTCTGGACCAAAACCTGTTTGACATCCCTCTCGAAACTATCAGGAAAGTAAAAATTCTGGCTACTTATGTGGGAGGAAAGAAAATTTTCGCTCAGAATAAATAACTTTTTCCTCAAAACCCCATCCAGCATAATAAATTGATTTTCAAAATCTTACACAAGAAAAACTCCATCATTCGGGTTTAATGGTCAATATTTTTATAAAATTTTTCACTTGATGTTTAAACATTAATGTTTAAACATCGTTATATCATTCATCATTAATAATCAATCATAAACTAACCTGAATTTAAGAATGAAAAAACTAAGTATTCTCTTCACCGCAGCATTATTAAGCATAGGAAGCGTATTTGGACAAAAAACCTGGAATATTGATGGGGCGCACTCCAATATTGGTTTTGTGGTAACGCACATGGTTATTTCAGAAGTGGAAGGTGTTTTTGACGAGTTTGAAGGTTCTTTGGTAGAATCTGAAAAAGGTCTTGAAAATGCAAAAATCACTTTCAAAGCGAATATTGCCTCTATCGATACTGATAACGAAAAACGTGATGGGCACTTGAAATCAGCTGATTTTTTTGATGCTGAAAAATATCCTGAATTGACTTTTGTAAGTACTTCCTTTACTCATGTGGACGGAAAAAATTACAAATTAAAAGGAGACTTGACAATGAAAGGAGTAACCAAACCTGTGGAATTGGATGTTAAATTTAACGGAACAGTGAAAGACGGCTGGGGAAATGAAAGAGCGGGTTTTAAAATCACTGGAGAAATCAATCGTTTTGATTATGGCCTAAACTGGAATGCAGCCCTTGAAACCGGGGGATTGGTGGTAAGCGAAGAAGTTGGGTTTGATATCAATATTGAGTTGATTGCGCAAAAAGAGTCTACCAGATAGTTCTGGAGAGCTGTGTATATAAGGTCAGCCAGGGGATAAATTTTCTCTGGCTGATTTATTTATATAAAAAGTCAAACACATTAATTAAATTAGCAGTTATCAGGATAAATAAGAGGTAATATGAAAATTGAGGACGCGATTCAACAAAAAACTCCCTTCAAAAGCATTTGGCAAAAAACTGTTGTTAATCTCATCTACACCCACAACTTTATTAATAACCGCCATAAAGATCTATTTAAACCCTATGGAATCACTCCTCAGCAGTATAACGTCCTACGGATTTTAAGGGGGCAGTTTCCCAAACCAATGTCAACTTCTTGCATCAGGGAAAGGATGCTCGACCACATGTCTGATGTTTCCAGGATTGTAGATCGTTTAGTGAAAAAAGATCTGGTCAAAAGGAATGTTTGCAAATCAGATAAAAGACTGGTAGATGTAGTGATCGGTAAAAAAGGATTGGAAGTTTTGGAAGAGATTGACAATAAAATCAATATTCTTGACGAACTCATCGGAAATCTTACAGAGCAGGAAGCCGAAACCCTCAACGAACTTCTGGATAAATTAAGAGAATAGCAGACAAAGAATCATCTCTGCCTGCTATCCATTTGTTTCGTTTAATATACAATCAGGAAATCATCTTTCTCCCGAATATCATTTAATTAAAATCGTCAAAATCATCTGCACCTGGCGCTTGCTGCTGATCTTGTTGTTCTTCCTGAATAACAGCACCACAATTCAGGTTTACATTCAGTCCGGCTGGCCTTTCAAAACTTTCTGCAGGTAATCCGATTTGTCCATCAGCATAAACCGCTTTCATATACAATGCCCAGACAGGAAGAGCCATATTTGCACCCTGCCCATAAGAGATAGAACGGAAACGAATTCTGCGGTCAGAGCCTCCAACCCATACGCCCGTTACAAGATTAGGAGTTACTCCCATAAACCATCCATCAGATTGATTCTGAGTAGTTCCGGTTTTTCCACCAATTTCATTTTTAAAATCATAGCGAAATCTCAATCGCTGAGCTGTTCCCTGATTGACTACTCCTTTTAATAACTCAATAATCAAATAGGCATCTTCAGCGCTGATTTCTTTTTTGGGTTGGGGTTCAAAAGAAGCCAAAACGTTTCCACTTCTGTCTTCAATACGGGTGATCATAATGGGATCAATCTGGTTACCATAATTGGCAAAAGTGCTGTATGCACTGGTCAGTTCCATAACTGTCAGATCCGTTGTACCCAGACACAGAGAAGGTACTTCATCCAGCTCTGTTTTGATTCCCATTCGATGGGCAAAAGTGGCTACGGTATGTGGTCCCAATTTTTTCATCAACCTTGCAGTAACCAGATTGACACTATTTGCCAGAGCGTGTTTCAGGGTCATTTTTCCACCGATTTCACCACCTGAGTTTTTGGGAACCCATCTTTGTCCTCCGGGATTTTCAAAAACTACGGGCTGATTCAGTTCAATATCACAGGGCTTAAAACCCGCTTCAACAGCTGCTCCATAAACAAAGGGTTTAAATGTTGACCCAACCTGACGACGGCTTTTAGCTACGTGATCATACTTGAAATATTTATAATCAATTCCTCCCACCCAGGCTTTGACATGACCATTGGTAGGATCGATGGAAATCATTCCGGTTTCAAGCAATCTTACATAATACCGCAAAGAATCATAAGGTGTCATCATCGTATCAATCGGACCATCCCAGGAAAAAACGGTCATTGGCACTTTTTTACGGAACTCTTTTTCGATATCTGTATCCGATTTTCCAGCTTTTCTGGCCCTTATATATCGGTCTGAAGTACGTTTAATGTCCAGCAAAATGGAAGGATCTTTATCCAGAATTCGGGAACCTTTCGCCTCTACTCTATCAAAATCTTTTTGCAATTGAGTCATGTGCTCTCTCACCGCAGCTTCAGCGTGTTTCTGCATCCGGGAATCAAGTGTGGTGTATACCCTCAGTCCATCAGTATAAATATTATATGTTGAACCATCTTCTTTTTTGTGAGAATTACACCATTTGGTCAATTCAGAACGCACATATTCCCTGAAATAGGGAGCTAATCCCTTGATGTGAACCTGCTCCTGATCAGTTAAAGCTGATGTAATCGGAATCTGCTTGATACTATCCACATTGATTTTTTCCCCATCCAAAACTCCGTATTTCACCATTTGATCGAGGATCGTATTACGACGATTTTGCGTACGTTCAGGGTATCGAAAAGGGTTATACACACCTTGCCCTTTAAGCATTCCCACAATCATAGCCGCTTCTTCAACTGTGAGATCTTTAGCTGTCTTATCAAAGAGGCGGTTGGCGGTCGTTTCTATTCCGTAAGACGTCCCGTAAATGTTGACCGTATTGAGATAGGCCTCCATAATCTCCTGCTTGGTAAAGCGCCGCTCAATATATGCGGAAACCAGATATTCTTTGACCTTCCTTACCAGTGTACTGTTTTGTTGGCCGACTTCATCATAAAGGTTTCTTGAAAGCTGCATGGTAATAGTACTTCCTCCACGCACTTCCCGACTCCGAAGATAACCAACCAGAATGGAGAAGAATGATTTGGGGTCAACCCCGGAATGGCCGTAAAAACGAGCATCTTCCGTAGCGATCAAAGCATTGACCACATGCTCAGAAACCTGATTTAGTTTTACATTTACCCGATTTTCACGGGAATAATATTTTTGCAAAACCTCACCATCTGCTGAAATCAATTGAGTAGACAGATCCGAATCGGGATTTTCAATCAAATCCATGGGCGGAAGATCTGTGGATACGTAGATCAGGAAAACCAGAGAGAATAAAGCTACTATACCGACCAGACTCAGAAAGACGATTCGGGGGATTTTATACTTAGGATCTATCAATTGAAAGCCAGTCAATCCTTTTTTTTCTGGTTCAGATTTGGGATTCAAATTTTCTTCTGCCATCGCCTCAGTAACAATACTTTCCAAATCCTGTTGATCTTTATTGGGAATATCACTCATATATATCTCCGTTTTTGAGAGGGTTAAATTACTTTAATTCAACGAATAATGATAGCAAATTATGCATGTATTATTACGATCACACGAATTTTGAAGTTTTTTCGCAATATCGGTGCCAGAATGCGTAGACGGGTTCTCCCGACCCCGTCCCAAAGATTAAATCCATTTTTCATAAAAAAAAAATTTGGAAAAAATTAACCAACTGGTTAGTTTAGTCGTATAGTTTAACCAACCGGTTAATTAGTAGTTCGATTTATGGGAAAAGAAGAAAATACCAAAGAGCGAATCCTGGAAGCAGCCCGAAAGATTTTCCATCAGAAGGGATTGTCTGGTGCGCGCATGAGTGAAATTGCAGAAGCAGCTGAAATCAATAAGGCAATGCTTCATTATTATTTCAAAACCAAGCAGGATTTGTTTGACCATGTTTTTCTGGAAGCATTCAAACAGATTTTTCCACAGGTGATCAGCATTGTCGGTAGTGATAAAAATCTGGATGAAAAGATTCGGGAAATCAGTTCTTTTTATAATCAGTTACTAACCGAAAAACCTGAATTGCCGGTTTTTGTGCTCTCCTCTATTCAGGAAAATGCAGATCATTTTGTAGAGACAATCACCCAAAATATCCCCAACAACTCGATGGAAATTATGGGTAAATTAATGATGCAAATTGCTGCTGCTCATCAAAAGGGAGAAATCAGAGCAATTGATCCTCGACATTTGATTATCAATCTGGTCGCAATGTCGATTTTCCCATTCGCAATGAAACCATTGCTTACGAAAATTTTTGGCATGGACGAAGCCGCCTTTCAGGCTTTTATTACCGAAAGGAAAACAGCAGTCGCTGAATTTGTCCTGAATTCAATCACCCTAAAAAAAGAATCTTAATATACTTTAACCCAAACGGTTATGATGCGATATTTCATTTTCTCAACCCTGATCCTGGCATCTCTGATGAGTCTTGGGCAACCCCTGAGCCTGGAAGATTGCCACGAAGCGGCTCTTAAACAGAGTCCTCTACAACAGCAAAAGCAATTGATCGCCATGCAGACCAATCTGCAAAACGAGAAGCTTGGCACTATTTATCTACCTCAGCTGGGAATCAACGGACAAATTGCCTGGCAATCAGAAGTAATTACGTTCCCCGAAATTGGGCCATTAACCCTTCCTGAGATTCCTCAAACCCAGTTTAATGTCTCTCTGAATGTCAATCAATTGATTTACGACGGGGGTGCAATCAAAAAGGGAAAAGAACTGAACGCCATTGGTCAGCAGGTTCAAACCCAACAAATCGAAGTAGAAATCAATAAAGTCAAGGAAACCGTTAATCAGCTTTATTTCTCCGTTTTGATTCTGGACAAAAATGAAGAAGTCCTGAAAGAAGCACTTGAGGAGCTTAATTCCAGATTAAAAGTCGTTCAGGCGGGCGTAGAAAACGGAGTTATGCTCAAAAGTAATGAAGACGAATTTCGGAAACAGATTCTATCCATTGAACAAAAAGTTGACCAGATAGAGGGAGACAGAAAAGCACTCCGCCAAATGCTGGCTGACTGGATTGGAGAAGATAATGGAGAGAGTCTGGCTCTTAAACTCCCTGAAGAACTGACTTCAAAAACAGTAAACATTGCTACTGAAAATCGCCCTGAATACGCCCTTTTTGACCTTCAAAAACAACAACTGGAAGCCTCCAAAGAGGTTACGAAAGTCAATCTTATACCCAAAGTTTCCGCTTTTGCCTGGGGAGGTATCGGCCAACCCAACCCGTTTAATTTTATCAAAGTTGATCCTTCGCCTTTTTTCCAGACCGGAGTCAGACTGGCATGGACGCCCTTGTACTGTAAAAGCTCTCAACTACACCCGGAAATTATTACTTTGAATCAGTAGATGATTGAAACCCAGAG
>JAGQVA010000217.1 GCA_020438265.1 Bacteroidota bacterium | reverse complement strand
TCAAGACGCGCTGGTTTAAAGGTACAGCCGATTTTCTACCAATATTAAATCCCTACGGGATTTTGCCATTCGGCTAATATTTATCAAACAACTGCCTAAAGAAGCTCCATATTTCTCCATAACCGATCAAACTCAGACATATATTTCTTTACAACTTCCTGATCGCTGGTTACCAGTATATTTTCCTGATTAGATGTTGCGGCACTTCGCGTCCAGTTATAACTGCCGGTAAGTACATACTTTCGGTCATAAATGGCAAATTTATGATGCATGTGACTTTCCGTCCGATCAACTTTTACTTCGATCCCCGCTTTGGTAAATTTTTCAATATCAGAGCCTTTATCCCAGTATTTATCATTATCGGTCAGCACCCTGATTTTCACTCGTCTTTTTCGCCCCAAAATTTCCTGACTAATTTCATCATCACTAATCGTAAACACACAAATATCAATGGATCGGGTTGCCTGTTTGATATAATTGATAATTGTACTTCTACAGCTTTCTCCGGGACTAAAATGCACTTCCGTTTCTGGCTCGCTTTTTTGTCCCGGTAAAATCAGTTTATTAACAGTCTCCAGCCAATCAAGGACAAAACTGTTTCCCATTTGCATTTGTTCGCGGGCCATGTCAAAAATTCGCGCGCGGAGAACGGCCAGCTTGCGGTCAGGAACCGGGGTTTCCCGTAGTTCCCTGGCAATAGCCTGTCTTTCGGCTTTGGTAATCATTTGGTCTTCAAGGGTTTGCCTAAACCTTGATTCTAGCTTGTCGATCATGGAATAATTTTTTATCTCTTCTGATATTTCTTCCCGGGCAATTGCCTGAGTAAATTCTTAAACTCCATCGAAAGCAAAAGTGCATTCAACCGATGTACAGGTATTCCCGTCTTCACTGTAATCTGATCCACTAACGCTTCCCCTTGATTGAGTAAATTCATCACCTTTGCTTCTTCGGCATTCAGCGGAATTTCCGGCGCTGCCAAAGCCAGTTCCAACTGCTGGGTTCGATCTGTATGCTCCTGCCACTGGATGTCCAGGTCAGCCAGTACTTCTTCAGGACTGCTTACCAATTTAGCAATATTATCCCGAATCAGGTGATTGCAACCCTGAGAAAATGTGTCCCCGATTCTTCCGGGAATTGCGTATACCTCCCGGTTTTGGTCAAAAGCCAGTTTCGCAGTAATTAAAGCCCCGCCTTTTTCAGCAGCTTCAATCACAATTACGGCCCGGGAAATTCCAGAAACAATCCGGTTTCGGGCAGGAAAATGCGGAGCATCGGGATCGGTTCCGGTTAGATATTCGGTAAGGATTCCCCCTTTTTCCAGCATTTCCATTGCCTTTCGATAATGGTTTCCAGGGTAGATCCGATCCAGCCCATGCGCCAGAACAGCCGTTGTAATCCCCCCAGCTTTCAAAACCGCCCGATGGGCTGTTATATCAATCCCATAGGCAAGCCCACTGACGACATTCATTCCCTTCTCCGCAAAACAGGTAGCAAATTGTTCAGTCAAAGCCCGTCCGTAATCTGTAGCCCTGCGCGTGCCGACAATGGCGATATTTGGCTGAGCATTAATATCCACCTTTCCTTTTTTAAAAAGAATCAGTGGTGCATTATGAATGTATTTTAATCGTTGGGGGTAACCTTCATCCAGATAGCTAATTACTTCAATGCCTTGTTGGAGGCAAAAGTTCATTTCTGCCTCAGCTCGCTGAAGGTTATGGGATTCCCTGACGAGATTGACTGCGACTTCTCCAATTCCCGGGGCACGTTTCAATTTGCCCTTTGGAGCATCAAATACAGCCTTGGCACTGCCACAATATGCAATGAGATTTTTGACGGAAACCGGCCCCAATCCTTTAGTAAGGGCCAATGCGAGAAGATAGAGGTTGCGCTGATTCACTCTTCAGATATTTGTGTTTCAGGAACGCTTCCAAAATAAATCATCAACGTTCCTTATGGTTGGGTAAAGATAAGGAATTTTCCGTTAAATTTCTTTAGCGGAAATATTTCGGAATGAAATAGACATTTCATTATTAGGATGTAGCTGAAGACCAATAGGTCCTTCTTCCGGCATTTTTTCTACCGTGTACTTCAAAACTTTTTTACCATTCAACCAAACCATAATCGTTGAGCCTTTGGATTTTACTTTCATGGTATTCCAGTCCTGTAGTTTAAGTAAGTCACTCACTCCTTCAGCCTCCTTAGGATATCCTTTCCCTGGAATATAGGGAGAACCTGTCATATCTCGTTTCAAGGATCCGGAAATCCCAATCTGAACCTGAGGGCTTTCACCTTTAAGAAAAATACCTGAATCCACGACGCCTTTCCCCATTTTAAAATCAGCCTTAACAATAAAATCGCGGTATTTTCCTTCGGTCCAAAGAATAGATCCTTTCCGGTTTGGCCCGTTTTCAACCGTTAGCAATCCATCTTTCACAGTCCACCAGATATTGTTATCGGGTTCGACCCATCCTGATAGATCTTTTCCATTAAAAATGGAGTTTTTGTCAGCTTTTTGGGCCAAGACATTTCCCCATAAAAGAGAAGTAATGGCGAGTAGTGTAGTTAATCTGAATTTCATTGATTTGAATTTGAATGGCTTTTGGCCGTTAACGGTTGGCCTTTGGCTTTTAGCTATTGGCAGGGCTTAGCTAAAAGCCAAAGGCCAAAAGCTAATGGCCATTTATAATAAAAAAACTGCCCGTAATTCGGAAACTACGGGCAGGCACAAACGATTGTATTTTATCGGATCGCTTTGGGTTTGGAGTTCACCGGCTGCTGACTGGCTGGTGGGGGATTATTATTCCCCGGATTGGGATATCCTCCAATTCCGTAGCGATTGATTTGTTCATTAGCTTCCCGCAGGATCTCCACACTAAACCCTAATGCATAACGGGAGAAGTTTTTCACCTGAGGATATAAAACAGAACCTCTGGCATTATCAACAGTAGGGAAATTGACATAACTCAGGAGAATAAAAGCGAGGCTGAGTACCAAAGTTGCCCCAACTCCCCCAAATAAAGCGCCCAGCGCCTGATCCATACCAATTTTCATCTTTCCCAGGATGCTTGAAAATTGCCCTACTAATGTATAAGAGATAATGAAAACTACTACGAAAGCCGTAGCAAAACTCACAAAACCTATCATTTCAGGCGCCCACTGGACATTGAGATAATCCAGGTAAATCATTTCTGCCACCCTTCTTAATCGAAAACCTAAAATTGCAGCAAGAATAATGGAAATAAAACGCGAAGCGCCTTTCATGAAGCCTTGTTTGGCTCCCTTCCACATGCCAAAGCCGATAATCGCGGCAATGATTAGATCCAAGGGGTTGAGTACAAATGATTCTCCCATGATTAACTCAATATTTCTTTTACAATTTGCGAAATGGCTTTCCCATCCGCTTTTCCAGCCAGTTTTTTCGAAGCAATTCCCATCACTTTCCCCATATCTTTCATAGATGATGCTCCCACGGATTCGACAATGGAAGCCACTGCCTGCTTTAACTCTTCAGGAGTCATCGCTCTGGGAAGATATGATTCAATGACGACTAATTCTTCTTTTTCAACGGCTGCCAGATCTTCACGATTATTTTCTTCGAAGTTTTGAATTGAATCTTTTCTCTGTTTGGCTTGTTTCATCAGGATCTTCATTTCTTCGTCTTCAGAAAGCGGTTTTCCGTTCCGGCCTTCGGAAGTTTCGGCAATCAGAATAGCTGATTTAACTGCCCTCAGTGCACGTAATGCGCCCTGGTCTTTTGCTTTCATTGCCGTTTTGATATCCTGTTCAATTTTTGTTTTTAAGCTCATCCTGTTTACTTGATTCAATCTCCTGCAAATATCGGAAAAAATAGTTAAAGTTTGAATTTAAAGATCACAACCTAACTCTCTGGGTTGGAATGATTAAGCGATTTTCTACATGCAAGAAAAAAGTTAATCTTTTTCTTTCCAAACCTTTCCCGATAATTATTTCAAAACTACAAAAATTTTAACAATTTTTCAGCTTCTTGTTCTTTTCCGAAATACTTTGGAAGCTTCTGACCCGGTTTATAGCAATAAATATTGATTGCATCGTCGGTATAGCCAAAATATGTTTCGAATGCAAAATCTTTATCCTGCAAAAATATTACATGTTTGAGGGAAGATTCGCCAAAATGTCGCTTTTGAAAATCCTTAATTGGCTCGATTTCTGGTTCAATGGTCACAAATACAAGTTGTATTTCTTTGAAATCCCCGGCAGCAGCAGCGATCCATTCGGCTTGCTGATCGCAATGATCACAATAAGGATCAAACAACATAATCAGTGTCGACCGTGCATTATCGAGGCTTTCGTTGGTCACTATATTACCGTCGAGATCGTAAAACGAAAAAGCCGGTAAACTTACTTGCTGGCTAAATCCCAACTGTGGAAAAATAACCCAGCCTGACAAAAATAAAATTTTAATAAAAACAGTTTTCATAACAATTAAAACGGTAAATTAAGCATCTTGGATATAAGGCCCTAACAAAATTGATTCCAATAACTTAATTTTAAGAAAAGAGAAAATCCCATCCTCATTTTAAGACGAACTTTAAAAATATTATTGATCTTGGGAGGACTAATTATCATTCTATCTCTTGTCTCTTCACTATTCCTTACCCAACCCCCGGCGGAAGAACCAGCCAAAAGGGAGTTTAGAGCGGTTTGGGTAGCTTCGTATCACAATATTGACTGGCCTTCAAAGAGAGGGCTTAGCTCTGAAGAGCAACAAAACGAATTTGTTCAGATTGCCAAACAGCAAAAAGATAATGGCATGAACGCTCTGGTTGTGCAAATCAGGCCTTGTGGGGATGCTTTTTACCAGAGCGAATTTTCACAGTGGTCTGAATGGCTAACCGGAACACAGGGCAATCCCCCTGCGCCTTATTATGACCCGCTTTCTTTTATGGTGGAAGAAACCCATCAAAGAAACATGGAATTCCACGCATGGATGAATCCCTTCCGGGCGATTTCGCATGATCGTTTTAGCAGTGTCTCTCCGAAGCACATCACTCATCAAAAACCGGAATGGTTTTTTAAATATGGCCCTAAAACGTTTTTTAACCCGGGGATTCCTGAAGTGCGGAACTATTTAGCGGGAATCGTAGCAGAGGTCGTCAGAAATTACGATGTGGATGGAATTCATTTTGATGACTATTTTTATCCATACCGAACTGATAATGAACCTATTCCCGACCAAAAAACTTTCCTGAAATATCGCGGAGACTTTACCAATATCGATGACTGGCGCAGACATAATATTGATTTGTTTGTCAAACAGGTAGCTGACAGTATTCAGGCGATCAAACCTCATGTAAAATTTGGTATCAGCCCAATTGGTATCTGGCGAAATAAAGCCCAGGATCCCGAAGGTTCGGTCAGTCAGGTTTCTCACTCTTCTTATGACGGGCTTTATGCTGATGTTCGCAAATGGCTAAAGGAAGGCTGGATTGATTATGTCGCTCCTCAGCTTTACTGGAGCACACGCCATCCTTATGCGAATTATTCCGAGCTTCTTCCCTGGTGGGCAAAGAACTCTTTTGATCGCCATCTCTATGTCGGTCATGCTATGTTTAAAGTTAAGGACAATCAGTCCCGCTATTGGGATAATCCCAACCAATTGGAATTGCAATTGAAGCTAAAAAAAGCACATCCAGAGGTAAGTGGTAGCATTTTCTATAGTGCCAATTCTTTTACCAATAATCCTTATGATGTAAACAGAAAGCTCCGGGAAGGAGATTTTAAATTTCCGGCTCTGATTCCCGCAATGAGGTGGAAAGATAGTATTCCTCCCTTACCGCCTGAACATCTTTATATTAACCAGCACGATTTCTTTATCTCTCTCAACTGGGAAAAGCCTGCTCCGGCTGCTGATGGGGAACAACCTAATTATTATGTAGTGTATCGATTTGCTGAGGATGAAAAAATTAATATGGAAAAATCTTCTGCCATTATTGCTGTTCAAAGAGATACAAAACTCAGAGATCAGATTGAAGATCCTACCAAATCGTATACATATATTGTCACTTCCGTAGACCGTCTTCATAACGAAAGTCTTACGAGTACTGCCATCACAGTAAAATTTGACATGAAAACCCTGAGTCTGGTTACGCGAAGTCGCAATACCAAAATCATCAGAGATTTGCCGGAGTTAGACTGGGTTACTTCGCGGCAGTTTTACAGGAATTTTCCCGTAATTCAACCCATAAGCAAAAATTACAGGGTAGAATTGCGAACCGAATATTCCGATAAGGTTCCCTATCTGAAACTGGGAAAATGATATTTTCTCCTATGACTTGTGATAAATTCTTTTCTTTGCATCAGAAAATCCGATTGAGAATTCATGAAAAGAAAAGGAATTATTGCGGCAGGTCATGTGGAAACAGCCCGAGCTGGTCAGTCAATTCTCGAAGCTGGTGGTAATGCTTTTGACGCAGCACTGGGAGCCATGCTTACTTCTTTTGTCGCGGAACCTTCACTTACCTCTTTGGGAGGCGGAGGATTTATGACCGCTTATACATCCAGAGGCCAGGCCGGTTTGTTTGATTTTTTTGTACAAACGCCCCTGCACCGTCGCCCAGTGGAAGAAATGGACTTCGTGGAATCTCATATCAATTTTGGCACCACCACGCAAAAACAGTTTATAGGAAAAGGTTCTGTTGCAGTCCCCGGTTGCCCGGCAGGTTTATTTCATATTCACCAAAAACTGGGATATATGCCCATTCAGGAGATAGCCTGGCCAGCCATTGAACTTGCGAAGAAAGGCCACAGGGTTACATCTTATCAGGAATATACAGTCAGGATTTTAGAACCGGTTCTTTTTTACACAAAAGAATCCCAACGAATTTACGCGCCAAATGGACACCTCACCAAAGAAGGGGATATTGTCTACCGACCTGACTTTGCAGAAACACTTGAATGGATTTGTGAGGAAGGCGTCAGGGTGTTTTATGAAGGGGAAATCGGGAGAAAATTTGCTCATGATAATGCAGAAAGTGGGGGAAGCGTTTCGCTTGAAGACCTCAAAGCTTATCAGGTAATCGAAAGAGAACCTATCAAACTCAACTATCGGGACCACATTTTAATTACCAATCCCCCTCCCAGTGAGGGTGGAAGTATGATCAGTTTTGGTCTGGCGCTGGTGAATGAGTTATTTCCCAATGAACTAAATCTCCCCCCCAATGGGCCTGAGTATATTTCCATGCTTGCAGCGGTAATGAGCGGAATGGATTTATTTCGTCATCACCATCTGCCCATTAGCGAAATCAGAAGTAGTGAGATTCTTGAGTTTTTAGATCCTGCATTTGTCAAACCTTTCAAGAGCAAAGTAGATCTACTGGGCAATACTACCCATATCAGTGTATTGGACGCAGAGGGAAATGCTGCTTCCATCACTACAACTCTTGGAGGTTCTTCGGGATGTGTGATTCCTGGTACCGGAATTCCAACCAATAATATGCTTGGAGAGCTGGACCTGAATCCTCGTGGTTTTTACAAATGGGACGAAAATGTACGTCAAACTTCGATGATGTCTCCGACGATTGTAATTAAAGATGGCAGACCTGAAATTGTAACGGGTTCCGGAGGTTCCAGCAGAATTCGCACAGCTATTCTTCAGGTCCTGTTGAATCTCATTGATCACAAAATGCCCATCCATGAAGCAGTTTCCTATCCCCGGGTTCACTGGGAATCTCATTTATTGAATATCGAGCCCGATTTGGTCGATGATCAATTCCATTTGCCAAAATCAGAACTAAAATTCTGGGAAGATAAACACATGTTTTTTGGTGGTGTACATACGGTTGTGTCTGAACGTGGATTTCTGGATGGGT
>JAGQVA010000216.1 GCA_020438265.1 Bacteroidota bacterium | reverse complement strand
CCCCTCACAGACCGGTTTAAATGCTCATAATAGTTTTGATTCAGTAAATTATTTACTCCTGCTTTCAGGTGAATCATCTGAGTAACCTGATACCCAATATTCAAATCAATCAGGGTAAAAGATGGAGTTATTGTCTCACCAAATTCAGCGGAAATTCGTTCCTGCTGCACAACATGGCGGAACATCACTTCCGGTTTTAATTTATGATTGAAATAAGAACCTCTTAATGTATACCGGATATCTATCGGGGCAATTTCAGGTAAAGGCGCTTTTCTCTCCAAATCTTGCCCATAGGTATATGCGATTGACAATTGGTGCTGTAATCCTGCAAAAAGAATCTGACTCCAGGAGATTTCAAATCCACTTTTAAAAGCAGCAGCAATATTGGTAAATGTCCTTACTCCAGGACTGGTTGGCAGTCTTGGTTGCAGAGAAGTATCGATAAATGAGGAAATATAGTTTTGCAGATAAGCCGTAAAAACATCCAGGCTGATAGCCGTTTTTTTAGTTTTCCATTCCAGCGTCAAATCAGCCTGATTGTTCACTTCTGGCAATAATTGAGGATTTCCCAGCATTTCATAAGGATCCAGCCCAACTGGGAAATAATTGATAAAACGTTCCGTGAGACTTCCACTTCGTTGTGCTCTGCCTAGCCATAACCCCAGTGAGAATTTATCTATTTTGCGAATTGATCCTATGCTGATACTTGGATTGATTTGAGTTTCTTCAGTATTCACATATACATTTTGAAACTCTTGACTGGGTTTGTTGACGTGAGACTGATTAAGTTCTAATCTTCCTGAGAAAACAAACTGAAAATTATTCTTTATGAGATGATGCTCTGCAAAAATTCCGGATTTACTAATTCGACCATCCTGCCAGGCATTATCTTCCAGAATTTTCCCTTGATTGGGGCCCATTAAAAACTCGCGAACTCTTGTTCCATTTGCACCTTCTACTCTTAAATCAAGGCCAGTGTAAGTGATTCCATTTTTGAAATTCCACACTCCTTCTGTTCTTCCACCATAATTATGAGTAGTAGCAAAAGTTTCTGCATTCATCATTCTCGGATCGAGCGGTTTGAGCAGATTGTCCATCAAATGATTTACAAAAGATCCAAAAACAGTGGTATTCCAGGAACTGAGATTTCCTTTATTAATCGTGATATCATGTCGGGCATTGAACATCCAGGTATCGTCTTCCCGAAGGTCCATAGGAAGAGCGGGGAAGTCTACATCTCTGGCTCTGTTATAAGTAGCTGAAACCCTAAGCTGCTGATTATTAGCTATTTTTATTCCCAGATTAGTGCCAAAGCTTGAACGTGAAAAATCAGATTGAACCGTACTTCCATCTCCAGCCAGATAATCACTTCCCTGCGCCCAGGAGCCAAATAGTTCCAGGTTGATTTTTTTAGCACTAAGCCCTGCCATTGCTTCACTTCTGAAAACATTTCCATTGCTTTCATAACCGGCAGACAAACGACCATAGACATCCAGACTATCAGAAAAACGAAGTTTGGAAGGAATAAAATTGATAGTACCACCAAAGCCAGTTCCATAACGCAAAGCATGAGGCCCTTTCAAAACCTCGATTCTGTCCATCATATTGGGAGCCATTTGACTAGTCGGAGGATCCATGCGATTCGGGCAGGCTGCAGTCGCGCTTTGAGCACCATTCATTACGATATTCAGTTGGTCGTATTTGAATCCTCTTAATACAGGATCAAACCCATAACTTCCCGATTTTCGGATGCTGTTGATCACTGGAATTTGATTGAGGAGTGCTCCCCCATCATGGGCCATTTTATCCTCAAAAGCCAGGTCTAAAGATTCTGAATCTTTATTCCTATCCCGAACAGCGATAACCGTTACCGGATATAAATGGGTTTCTTTTGGTTCCAGGGAAATAACACCAGAAGCAATTGCCTGTTTTATCTGTTCTTCAGACAAATGTGCTTTTCCATAGACAATGTGAGAAATCTCCAAATGGATATTTTTTTGCAACTGGAGGGAGATCATCCCCTTTTCGTTAGACAATCCTTTTTGTTCTCCATATATATAAGTGGCGTGAACAATCGGTTGAGAATTGGATTGATCCAGGAGTTGGATGTTTTTTATTTCCTGAGCTAAAAATCTTTGGGGGATAAGGAATAGAAGCAAGGTAATTCCTATGATATATATTGATTTTATATTCATTATTTACTTGTGATTTAATGAGAAATGAGTGGACTGCTTCCCTTTTATCTGAAGCTATAGTATGTGTTTAGCTTTTTTATGAGTTGCCGGGAGGCAATATCCCGTAGGGATTAAATATGGGTAGCTAGTGAGCCAACCTATCTTTTGCGCGCCTCAAGGCGCGCTGGTAAGAGAAGGGGGGGGAAACGCGATGTTTCTACCAATATTTAATCCCTACGGGATTTTTTCATACGGCGTAAAAAAGAGGCTAAACACATATAAGTTGTAAACTTCGGATAAAAGAGAACCTATTTAAAGGATATTAAATCATAAGTATTTGGGAGGATGCCAGACATCATTCATAAACATAAACGAATAGAGATTTTCATCATACCTATTCGCTGGATGATTATTGAGAAGAATGTCTATACGAAGTGAAAATGTGTTTTCTACTCCTATCATTTCCACAACTTCTCTTTTCGTGGAAGGAAGCTGGGTAGGCTCTTTAGCTTCCTCTTTTTTTAGCTGTTTTTTAAGATGACACTTACCATTACACTTAGTCTCTGGTTTATCTTTATTGATACATAATGTTTTTGCGATGAAATCCTGATTGATTTTAAAATCCAGCCATATCCATCCTTTGGTAAGGAAAGGAAAAAGCAAGGAGAAACTGAGGATAATAGATAGGACCCGTTTCAAATCAATTCACAATCAAAATAGCAAAGGAGGCACACCTTGATTCAATGTGAATGCTATTTCAACAAATGTAGTAGATGGGGGCTTCATGAAATGTGATAAAAATCACTTTAGCAGGTAAATTTTGAGAGAAAGGTGACTGTTTTTCTCTACCGTACACTTTCTGGCTATACTTAAATATTTCCCACAGATGGCGCAGATTCCACAGATAAATCCTATTTCTAAGCGTTTCGATCCGTGAAATCCGTGCCATCTGTGGGAGGTTGTATAAAGTGTGGTATAGAGATTTTCCAATAGATTGATCAAACAAACATAATTACCCCCAAAGGCACTAAAAATGACAGGACCCAAATCGTAACCACCAACATTTTTCCACCAATTCCTAAATCCATGATAGGTTTTTTATACAGGATGGATTTGATGAACTGAATGATTTTGGGCTCCTTTTCGGATACTTCATAATGATTGGGGATGATATAATTGCTGTAGGAACTACCATTTACACCTATTTCCTCCCTCATGCGCCAATACTCTTCATCAGTTAATTCATTATAAGATTTATTGACATCAAAATTCTTTTCAGCCATATCTTCTCTTATTCTTTTGAATGAAGATTGCCCCATAAACTGAAGGAATAAAAACGCGGGAATGATTAATAAAAAATAAGATTCAATGGAAAAAAAGTAATACGAGAGTAAGGCGATAGAAAGGATAATAAAAATCTTGCTGAGCATATCATTTTTTTCGAAGAAGGTAGTTTTTAGCACCCTTCCTCCATCTAATGGCATGACAGGTAATAGATTAAATAAATTTAGAACGATGAATATGTAGGCTGTTTCCTCAAGGAATGCGCTTTCTGTTTGAATAAATAATAAATAAGTGATTATTCCGAGGATAATTCCCGGAACGGGACCAGCCATAGAAATGATGATGCTCTGTTTTTGAGATATTTGGTCTTTGGAACCCATTGCAAGTGCGCCTACCAGGGGAACAAAAAACATACTCAGCTCCTTATAGTCAAAGTATTTCATGGCTAAAAGATGCCCTGCCTCGTGAATAAGCAAGACGCCTACCAAAATGAAAATAGAGGTGAAATCCCATTTAAACATAAAATAGAATGCCACGATAAAAAGCGCGAGGCTGAGTAACGACCGACTGAAAGATCTCTCCTGACTGTTTTCTGCAGGTTTTGGAGGGAAGATAATTGTTTCGCTATTTTCTAACTCTTCTTTTACAGGAGGTTGTTTATCATCGGATATAATCCCTCGTTTTTCCAATTCCCATCGTGCTGCCTGCACTTCTTCATCCGGAAACATTTGAGGATTTTTGAGATAGTATTCCAGTAAGGAGTCATCCTTCATGGTCATTTGGGGAGAGTATTTGTTCTCTTTCATGGTTTAGAGCGTTTTAGCGTGAAATTCTTGAGAGAATAAGTATAATTATTTTCAAATGGAATAGCACAACCTTTCCTTTAGGCAATCTTATAAGTAATCACTGAAATCGGACTCTCATGGAAAATCTCCCTTGCCGCATCTTGTAATTGAGTAGCGGTGATTGACTCTATTCCTTTGATATACTCATTAAATGTTGGGACTGAACCAAAATCAAGGAGATCCTTTGCCTGCCCCAGCATTTGATTGAGCAGGTTTTCATACCCCAGGGTCAGTTGACCCACCAATTGCTTTTTCGCCTGACTCAGCTTCAATGCACCAAGAGGCGTTTCCCATAGTTTTTGTAACTCCTTTTGTACCAGCCGTCGAATGCGCAGCAGATTTCCGGTTTCACAGGCATAATAAATTCCCCACATACCCGAATCCAGATATGGAGAATAGAATGAAGAAATACTATAACTGAGGCCATACTTCTCTCTGATATTCAGGCTTAAACGAGAGTTCATTGCAGGCCCTCCGAGCAGGTTATTCAGCACCAGAAAAGGCATGTAAAGTTCTTTTCGCAAAGCATAGGCTCTTCCACCGATGATTTCATGTGCCTGGTCGGTAGCGATGGGAACTTCCAGATGTTGGATTTGATCATGAGTGGGTTGATAGCGAATAATTTTTCCTCCAGGTAAGGAAATCGGCTCCAGGTACTTTTTGATTACACGATGAACGGTTTTTTCCGAAACATTTCCCACGATGCTAAAAACCACTTCTCCTTTAATAAAAGACCGCTGGATTCTGTTCCGCACACCAGTTTTGGTAAATTTTTTGATGCTGGCTTTGGTTCCGAGTATAGGATGACCAAGACTGTGATTGGGGAAAATAATTTCATCAAAATCTTCAAAAATAGCCTCATCAGGTGCATTTCTGTACATATCGATTTCCTCAAATATCACCTGTTTTTCCTTGGTGATTTCTTTTTCAGGAAAAGTCGAATGAAAAGTGATATCGGTTAATAGCTCTGTAGCTCTTTCAAAATATTCTGCTACCATTGACGCATACAGGCAGGTTTTTTCCTTGGTCGTATAAGCATTCAAATCCCCGCCCACCGATTCCAAATAATTCAGGATATGGAACGTTTTTCTTTTTGACGTTCCTTTGAAGATCATGTGTTCAATGAAATGTGCCATTCCCATTTCTCCCTCAATATCATCACGGCTACCAGAATTAATGACATAGCCACAGTGAACAGTGCGGGTGTAAGGGATATATTTATAAATGACTCTAAGGCCGTTATTCAGTTCAATTACTTTTGTATCCATTGCTATATTAAACTGCAAAAATAAAAGCAAATGCTATAAATATACATTACTTTTTTTTAAATGTTTATCTTTGTTTTTCGCTTTATGAAAACCTGTTTATCTATGAAAAGTTTCCCTTTAAATTTGCTCGTTTGGGTGTTAGTTGCACCCTTTTTCTTTACAAGCTGTGTGAATGACTGTAAAAATCCCCAAAGTGAAGACGTGGGAGGAGAATTTTTTACCGTCGAATATAAAAACTCTGACGGAGTCAATTATATCAATGATATCTATAACCAATCCGGAATAGTGGTCTTTTTGGATACCACCGGAGGAGAGGATAAAGTGCCTGATTATGAATTGATTACGCCTGGTTTCGAAGATGGTAAGTTTGGCCCTTTTTATTTCACAGAGAGATATACGGATGCAGCCACTGAGCAGATCAATAATATTTTGCTCTTTAACAAAATCTTTAAGTTTGATTATTACTTCAAAAAAGATACTTATGGCCAGGACACACTGAGTGTGGAATTCCTCCTCGGTGTTGATGAGTGTGGGTATAAATGGAGCAGTATCGATTATTTTCTTAACGGAGTTCCACTGGATGCCTACAAAGATCAAAGGTTTGCTGAAATTGTGATTACTGAATAAAATCCCTGATAAAAAAAGATATTTTTTTATTATCAAATAGGATAAGTCTCAGAAAATCACCTAATTATAGGGCAGATTCTATTTTATTACGTATATTTATACTATAGAAATATTTGGTCTATTGATATGTCCAATATCTTTAATTTTGAAAGACCTTTTATCATGCAAACACCTTTATTCAAGAATCTGGTTATTAGTGGATTCTTACTCTTGCTCTTCGTTGTTGGTATGAATCTGATCAGTGTGGGACAAAGCTGCCGGGTTTATGAAAAAGAACTTGAATCTTATTTCATGGAGTACAGACCTGGAGATAAAATTGATTTACCATATCTGGAAAGAACCCGTTGGAAATGTGATTATCCCACTCATAAGCTAGACTTGATTTATTATTTCTTCCAGTCTCTGAATACCCTTGGTAATAGTGAATATCCGGATCAGCAGACTTATGAAAATGCCAAGCGCTTTTTTGATGAAAGTGTATCACACCTTAGCTATTTGACGAATGAAAACTCCAGTTTTATTGACCTTTTTGCTGATCGGGCTGAAATTCAGGAAGCAAAGCTCAATATGATCGCGGATCGCATGAATTATTATCCACAGTATGTCCATTACAGAAATGATGGAAGCTCTGGTAATGAATCATGGGTTAAAAGGGGAATGGATGATCCTAATTCCAATGCATCTAATCAAAGGATCAGCAGTCCGTCCAATACAGAATTCGTCAAGAAGTTTTATCATAAAGGCCGATATCAGCCCCCACGTACGAATTCTGTTTATTCAGGAGTTACTACCGGAACAAATGGTGAATTCTACGGTTTTGTAGGTGATTTAAGTGATCTTAATCCGGCAGCTTATTTCCGCTGGTTGAGAACTCAACCGGAATATATGGAAGAGCGCACCAGAAGACTGGAGAATGTTGCTGCAAATGAGCAAAGTCGACTTGATGAGCCAACCCGAGGTTCGGAGCCAGCTTATGGAAAAGACTGGGTCAATGATTATCTGAATGACAAGGCTTTTATGCCGATGGTTAGTGTGTACGATAATTTATCTATACAGACCAAACCAGGAAAAGTCGCAGAAGAAATCGATGTACTCAAGTTTGGTGAAGTGGTTGCGAGGTCTAAGGATGAGTCTCCGGTTTTTAAAGATGGAGTTGCTTATATTCAGGTCAGAAATAAAGATGGCAACGTCGGGTGGGTCAAACAAAGTTCGGTTATAGATGAAGGACAATTGGCCGTATTTACCGATCAAAACGGAGGATATCAAAACCTGACTAACAGAACTGATGCAAATCGTATGAGTTTTAAGAAAGGAGAATTAGTTGTTTTAGAGGCTGTTAAAGGAGACTGGATAAGAGTCGTAACTCAAAATGAGGGAAAAAGAGGATGGGTTTATGGAATTGAAAATCTGAGTATTGATCCACATGATATTCAAATTGCTCATTTGATTGACAATGCATATAAGGATGTTTCTTCTTATGGAAGGCTCATAAAACTGCAAAATATTAAGGTGATTCCCGGCTTTGAAACCTCGATTTTTGCTCCTTTTGTTCTGGAAAAAATTAAGGAAACAGAACAACGTGGAGGATTCTCTTTTAATTAGAGACAAAAAATAAAAGATTTTAAAAAGCCACTTCTGGGAAGAAGTGGCTT
>JAGQVA010000215.1 GCA_020438265.1 Bacteroidota bacterium | reverse complement strand
AACCTGATGCATGCCGCCGCCTGGTGATTCAGAGCCCACATTCTAAATACGACACGAATACAGGAAAACAGGGCGTTTTTGTTTTTAGAAATCTCAATACTTACGCCTTATTTTTGAACGGGACACACCGGTGTAACCATAATGGCCCTTCGGGTTGTTCTGGCAGTACTTCGGCTTGTGGCTCAAGTGCGCCATATCGGCGTTCTGATGTTGCGCATAATACATTATCAGGGTTTCATATTGCTACCGAGGTGCTTTTTGATTTGGCGAATGACCTCTATTTTGTCCAACTCCACGGATTTGCCAAACAATCAACCGATCCTTATGTGATTATGAGCAATGGCAGCCGAGATACTCCTGGCTTCGACCTTGCAGCAGAAATCCGGAATGGGTTGCTTAATGCCGATCCATCTCTCACCTTTAAAATTGGACATATTGACCTGAGCTGGGACCGCCTGTTGGCTTTTTCCAATACGGAGGGACGTTATATCAATGCCAGTGGGAACCCATGTACAGAAAACGCCCCTTCAGGAAATGGCAGGTTTGTTCACATCGAACAGGAACTTTCCAAATTGCGGGCAGATGAAGGAAAATGGGCGAAAATGCTGGCTGCTTTGGAAGAGGCTGTAACCTGTAACTCCGCGTCGGGTATTGAGCCGGAAAATCTTAAGGAGTCCTGGTATCGCTTATCAAACGACAACATCCAATTTGATTTGCCAGAAGCGAAAAATTATGAGCTGACTTATTATAACTGGTTGGGGCAGCTAATTTCTACAAGAAAAATAACTGCCCATGAAATAGTTCCTTTGGAGAGAATAAGATCTGGATTTTTCGTTGTTCGGTCAAATGAGGGATTCGTGTTGAGTATAAAATTTCACACCCTCAATCAGTTTTGAAAATCAACAACTCCATCATTTCCGTAGCAGAGGCTTTCCCTTTTTGTATAATAAAGTCCCGTGGCGTCGAATCACCGATTTCATAGGTCACTCCCGGCGCACCAAACTGAGTAAAGAACCAGTTTTTAGAATTGGGACCAGTTACATTGGAGGGACTTTCTTTTGTCGGGGTACCCAGAGACTCACGCATTCCCCACAACCAAAAATCCTTGAATTGAGGAAGGTGTTCAGTCGTTTCCTTATTTGTATAAAAAACGTCCCACCATGTAGAGTGAAAGTCCAGACCCAGAATAACTTTGGATTTTTGTTTTTTCGCTGTCTGGACGATATAATCAGCAATTTGCCTGTTTTCAGGTTGGTTGTAATAGGCCCAATCCCGGTTGAGGTCAACCCCGCCCGCACTGTGCCGCCAATGTCCCATATCCACACCGTCGGGATTCATTAGCGGAAAAATAAGTAAATGGTATTTTTTCCGGAAAGCATTTGAAAGCGGGTTATCTGAAAGGACTTCATCTACAAAAGCCTGCATGGCAAAATAGCCCGTCACTTCAGGAGGATGTTGTCTGCTCAAAATAACGATGATGTCTTGGTGCCTAATTTCCCCCTCATGAATATCCAGCAGCCATAAATCCCTGTTTAGCTTACTTTGCCCAATACTTGAGAGAGTCAGGCCTGGATGTTGGGCTTTTGTGGCACACCATGCATGGACAGCTTTAGAATTTTGCACTTCCTGCCCCGCTATCCAAAGGGTATCAGAATTAATATCCAGCGATAAAAAAGCATTGATTTTGTCACTTGCTAATTCCACCCGATTGCTGTCTAACAATTCCCAATGAATCCCATCGGCACTGATTTTTGGCTCGTAACGATGTTTGGCTTCTGTGTAATTCAATTCCAATCGTATTTTTTTCGGACTATCCGACCAGATTCTGAAAGCATAATACGGGCTGTGGTTAATCGGAATATTTTCGGGTGAAATAGTAGCTTGAAACAAGTTATCTTCCACAAATTTGAACCCGTTCAGGCGTGCTCCATCGAACAGATTATCTGCAAAAATACCCTCTTCGGATATCGCGTAGATTTTTTTCTCCTGCATCTCAATGGGTTTGGTCGTTGTGTCTACAGGTTTCGGAAAAGCATAAGGTTTTGCCACATAATTGCGGCAACTGGAAAAAGCCAGTATCAAAAGGAAAAAAAAGAAGGGTCGATTTTGCATTTCTGTTTGATGGTTTGTGAAGAAAAGGATTATAAAGAAGGAGTTAAATAATGATTATTATGAATGATGTTTTAAGGTTTTCCTTCGCAAATAGCGATAGCGGAATATAGGCATCCTTGTTCATATATCAATTTTTTGGAACGATTTCATTCTATGCAAATTCATTCGTGATAATCACTAAGATATCAACAAATCTTTTTCCTGCCATTCCCACAAATTTTCCCTACCTTTGTCTCATTCTGGTGAGAGATCGATCCCTAATTGATCCCTCTTAAAAGGGAATCCGGTGTGAATCCGGAACAGTCCCCGCTGCTGTAAGCTCCTCAGAAAAGCTTTTGGCAATCAGAGCCACTGATCTGTATGATAGATAGATCGGGAAGGCGCCAAAAGTGGAGTAAGTCAGAAGACCTGCCAGACTTTTTACTCACTATGGCTTTCGGTGGAAAGGTCTGGTATAAAAATCTGACAGGACACTACTTTTCTCTATTCCTGACTTTTTCTATACCTTATTTCTCCCCGAATCAGCCTGTTAACGAGGTATTAACAGTATGAGTTCTGGTAGTCAGATATTTTACAAAGGGGCAATATTAGCCCTGTTATTCTCGGGAATTTTCCCCCAAATCTTCTCGCAGGAGGATAGCCTTTTCCATTTAGAACCGGTTTCTATTGAAGCGAGCGCCCTGCGTCAGCAGGAGGTGGGTTGTTTTGCCAAAGATTGGCGCGGTGAAGCGCTGAAGCAATATTCCCATGCTTCAGTCGGTGATTTGCTTTCAACAGAAAGTGGTGCATTTATCAAAACGTATGGAGGAGGAAGTCTTGCCACGAGTTCGATTCGTGGTGCTGGCGCGGGTCATACCAATGTCATCTGGAACGGATTGCCGATTGCCAGCCCTATGCTCGGGCAGCTCGATTTTTCCTTATTACCTGTAGGTTTTGTGGATGAATTGCAATTGCAATACGGAGGAAATACAGCCCTTTGGGGCAGTGGTGCGATTGGTGGGACGATTATCATGAATAATCACCTGGAACTAAAACCTTCAATCTCACTGGAAGCGCAACTCATTCGCGGGAGTTTTGGGCAGAAAGATTATCAGACAGATTTGCAATATGCAAATAAGAACTTTGGATTGCGTATCCGCTCATTTCAGCAGGAATCAAGGAATGATTTCTTTTATGAATTGACCGATAATCTTCCTCTGAGACAACAAACCAATGCCTATTATCGAAGAGAAGGAATCTTGCAGGAATTTTTCTGGAAGACGAATTCCCATCACCGCTTTTCATTGCATACATGGCTACAAAATACCTATCGCGAAATTCCTCCAACGATGGTTCAGAACCGTAATGAGGCTTTTCAGGAAGACCAGTTTTTACGCCTTTCTTTGAATTATCGGGGACTTTTGGGGAAAAATCTTCTTCGGGGGAAAGTAGGTTATTTTCATGAAAAACTCGATTATCAGGACCCGCTTATACTGTTGAGCTCTCAGAGTCAGTTTCAAACCATTCTTGGAGAGGTTGAAGTGGAAAGAGAGGTAAGCAAACATAAAATTGTGGGTGGTTTATACCTGAATCACACAAAAGCGATTTCAGATGGTTATCAGGAACCACCGGTGCAGAATAATATCGCTTTATTCATCACCGATCGTTTTGATATAAAAAGCTGGAACCAACAAATTAGCTTTCGTCAGGAATGGGTAGACGGTAACTGGGTTTTACCGGTGATAAGCTGGGGGACAAGAAAAGCGTTTGGCAATTGGGGTGAATTGAATGCAAAAATTTCCCGCAACTACCGTCTTCCTACATTAAATGACCGCTTTTGGGCTCCCGGCGGAAATCCCGATCTCAAGCCCGAAAGTGGATGGAGCGAGGAAATCAATCTGAAATTATCTCCTTTTGAATCAAGAAAAAACATCCACTATACCATTGGCCTGTTTAACCGAAATATTCACAACTGGATTCTCTGGAGTATCAGGGATGGGGAGAATTTTTGGTCGGCAAACAATCTGGCAAAGGTCTGGAGCAGAGGAATAGAGCAGCGATTAAAAGGTGAAACAGATTTGCAGGATTTAAAAATATCGTTGGAAGCAGGTTATCACTACACCCTTTCCACCAACCAGGAAACCATTCGCAATCCAAAGATAGAAGCAGGTTCTCAATTGGTATATGTGCCTAAACATCAGGTATTTGGGCAGATTGGATTGCAGTGGAAAGACTTCCAGGCAAGTTATCAGTATCGATATACCAGCGCAGTGAATACAGTAAATCTCGATATTCTCCCACATTATCATCTGGCTCACCTGCGCATGAATTATCAGTGGGAATCTTCCTTCATTTCCGGTGATGTCTCATTCCAGATTGACAATCTCTGGGATGTGCCTTATCAGGTCGTGGAACGGCGCCCCATGCCTGGCAGAAGTTTTCTGGCGGGGGTAAGTTTTCGCTTTGAAAACCCGTCGTAGACGATGTCTGACATTTAACCAAAACCATAACATTTTAACTTTTTTACAATGAAGAGTACAATTACTTTCTTCGTAAGCTTTATGCTTATTTCCCTTATTCAGGGACAAACCAACGCCGATTTTGAAAATTTTGGCTTACCCGTAGATTCCTTTCTCAATGGAAGCGACATGAGCGGAGGCTTTTACAGCGGTAATATTTTTCTTGAAAATGACTTTGATACTATGTTTAATGCCTGGCAAGGTTGGGCAATTTCCTCTATGCGGGATACGGTTACTCCCGGATATATGAATGATTTGAGTGCGATTGCGGGAAGTGGGTATAATGGTTCGACTACTTATGCTGTAACTTTTGCCAATAGCCCGTCTATTCTTCATCTGACTAATGGTGCAGTAGGCAAGGCAGTAAAAGGATTCTTCATTACAAATAATACCTATGCCTATCTGAGTATCAGGGATGGAGATGGTTTTGCCAAAAAATTTGGAGGAGTAAGTGGAGACGATCCTGATTATTTTTTATTGACTATCAAAAAATATAAGGATGGAATATTGAGCCAGGACAGTATAGACTTCTATCTGGCTGATTTTCGGTTTTCGGATAATTCGCAGGATTATATCGTGAAAGACTGGACTTATATTTCCCTGGAATCTTTGGGAGATGTGGATAGCCTTCAATTTTCGATGAGTTCTACTGACAATGGAATGTTTGGGATGAATACCCCTGCGTATTTCTGTATCGACAATTTTGTTACCCGCAATGTGGCCACAGCTCTGGAAAAAGGGTTTGAAAGAAAGAATCTCGCGGTTTACCCCAACCCGACTGAGAGCATTTTTTATATAAACTGGGAAGAACCATTAGCTGGAAAAATGATTATCACTGATGTATTGGGTAAACAAATCAGAACTACCCAGTTGACGTCAGGGCGCAATCAAATCAATATATCATCTCTTACTGATGGAATATATACCCTGAGTGTGCAGGGGGAAAAAGCAGGTTATTACAGTAGAATTATCAAAAAATAGGTTGGGGGAATATATTCTTCAGGCGTATTATTCTAAATTGCGGACAAATTATTAACCTGTTTTTTAAAATTTTCAAAAACAAATGACAAAACTGTACACCTTAACCTTGCTGATATTAGGAATAATTATCAGCACCCTAACCTATGCTCAAATTACAACCCCGATGTTTGCGGTCAGCCCTTATCCTAATGATGGGGTTTCTCCAGACTCCATCTGGATGTTTCCTGATACTTCCGATCTCACAATCCTGAATCCCGGAGTGGCTTTAACGACAACAACCGGGGCAATTACAGGCTGTAACGGAATGGCAGTAAGGCCTTGTACAAAGGAAATTTATATTGTCTACAAATCTTCGGGAAGCCGGTATCTGGGAATTGTGAATCCTTTATCTGGAGTAGTTACTGAAGTGGGAGATCTGGGAGATAATGTCGCGGGGATTTGTTTTGGCTCGGAAAACCAGCTGTATGCAGTAACCGGAGACGGAGCTACTGTTGGAGAAACTTTGTTCAAAGTAAATATCTCTACCGCTGCCATGACTCAGTTTGTGCCCTATGGAAATGGAGACGATGGAGAGCAAATTGCCTTTTGCTCTGATAATGGATTTATCTACCACTGGAGTGGAATTGGTAATAGCGTTGTGATGGAAAGAACGGATACTGCAACCGGAGCGACAATAAATATTCCCCTTACAGGAGACACTCTGAGTGAAGTATTTGGTTCTTTGTATTTAGGTAAGGGAACCTTTTTGGTTACGAATATTGATCGTGCAACTTTTCTGGTTGACACTTCAGGGTTTTCTCAGATTACTCCTGATACATTACCCGAATTTTTCCGGGGATTTGGCCTCCCTGTTTCATTAATCACAACCGATGGGGAGACTTCTATTTGTGCAGGCGACAGTACTACCTTTACTTCTATTGCCGGAGATTCCTATCAATGGTACCGCGATGGGGCTATGATCCCCGGAGAGACAGGGCCTACGTTGACTGCCAGTCAGGGAGGCAATTATCAGTGCGAAATAGCCAGTAATGGTTGTATTACCCTGAGTAATACGATTGCTTTGTCTGTTTTGAATATACCTGGCGTAGGGATTAATCCAGGACCGGTCGCATACTTATGCGCAGCGGAAGACAGCGTTTTGTTAACGGGTTCTATGGGGGGTAGCTCTCAGTGGCTTATGAACGGAACCATGATTGCCGGAGCAACTACTAACCAGTACTGGGCAAAATCAACGGGTATCTATAATATGATCAAAACCAATCAGAATGGTTGTTCCGACTCAGCCGCTGTAGGTACAGAAGTGATTTTTCCTCCAACAACTTCATTAACTCCTGTTGATACAGTCATTATCTGTCCGGGAGATTCCTCTCTGCTCATGACTACTGAAGGTGCAACTGCTTATGAATGGTACCTGGATGGCGCAGCAATCGCTGGTGCTGAGGGGGATAGTCTTTACGCAAAGGGAGAAGGTTTGTATACCGTGGTTGCAGTTTTTGGAGAATGCAGAGATAGTGTAACCCGTGGAGCGGAGATTGTATTTGATGAAGATTCCTGTGCTACAGGCATTCGCGATGAGTTATTTGCCCGTGATTTGGAGGTGTATCCTGTCCCAGCGGAAGATTTCATAAACGTTTCCTGGACTGCAAGTACCAGCGCTGAAATTACGCTGGAAGTTTATGCTGTGGATGGAAAAATGATGAAAAAGAAAGCGGTTTCTATCCTTTCTTCTGACGTTAATCTTTCCGTGGATGTGAATACCCTTTCACCAGGGGTTTATTTGCTGCGGGTAAGTCAGGATAATCGGAGCAGGACGGTGAAGTTTGTTAAGCGGTAGGGCTTTTTTATATCATTGCGCCGCTTTAAAAAACGGCGCAATGATATGCAATCTATCATTCTACAGAATGTGTAATCGTTTATCCCTAAGGTAATAAAATTTCGCATTCATTGGAATGAAGAAATTTGCTGTATTGCGCCGTTTTTTAAAGCGGCGCAAAAGCAAAAGAGGAGTTCTACTCCTCTCCTTCCATGCAGCACATCCCCCTCCCCATCCGTTTTGCAAGAAAAAAACATGAGAATTCTATTCCTCCTCTGCATCACTTTTGGATTATTCGCCTGCACTGAAAGCAACTCAGACGGCGTTCTGCCGATTAAGAAAAAATACCGCGATCTGCGGGTCATTTACACCACAGAAGTTTGCTGTTCCAATATGCAATTGCTCGATGATGTGAAAATTCAAAGCCAGCATGGCGAGTACGAAAACGATTTGCTGGCAGCAGTAAACTTCGAA